>NZ_JAHXYO010000040.1:0-12548 GCF_019969905.1 Rahnella sp. GSA61A
TGCCTTATCAGCTGAGTTTTAGCGGTGCAGTGTCGGAGATATTACGGTTGTTAATCGGGCTGCCGTGGGCATCAGCGGGAGCCATCCCGGGTCATCTGAAGCATTTTTACAGCAACGCAGCGATGCTCAAACTGCCCTCGAGACGTGAGCGTGAATATGTCAGGGAAGTGAGAGAAAAAAGGTCGAAATATCCCTTAAAAAACAATGCCGGTCACCTTAAGTGACCGGCATTAACCTCAGGCGGGTCGTTTTTTATTGGTTTTTTTTCAGCTCAGCCAGCCTGACTGAGCGGGAGCGAGACAAGGCGTCAGGAGACCTGAAAGCGCAGCATAATTGAGTATGTGAGCATTTCGGGTCGACGCAACAACGCAGTCGCAGCCCCGCTCAGACTGGAGGAAGCTCCGCTAACGGCCAGCGAGGGCGAACGGTCACACCGAGATCAGGAGTTGCACCGCTTTTCAGCCGCACCATGCCTGCATACGCGATCATCGCACCGTTATCGGTACAGAATTCAGGACGCGCATAAAATACCTGGCCACCACGTTTTGCCATCACCTCAGCCAGTTTGGCGCGTAATGTGCGGTTCGCGCTGACACCACCGGCCATTACCAGCTGTTTAAAACCCGTCTGATCCAATGCGCGTTTGCATTTTATGGCCAGCGTATCCACCACCGCATCTTCAAAAGCGCGGGCAATGTCGGCATGTGTCTGCGGGTCGCTGTCATTGCCACGAATGGTATTCGCTGCGAAAGTTTTGAGGCCGGAGAAACTGAAATCCAGCCCAGGCCGGTCTGTCATCGGGCGCGGGAAGGTAAAACGTCCGGCAACGCCCTGAGAAGCCATTTTCGACAGCAACGGCCCCCCCGGATAATCAAGGCCGAGCAATTTAGCTGTTTTATCAAAGGCTTCACCGGCAGCATCATCAATGGATTCGCCGAGCAAGGTATATTCGCCAATTCCGGTGACGCTGATTAACTGCGTATGTCCGCCGGAAACCAGCAGCGCCACAAACGGGAAATCCGGCGGATTATCTTCCAGCATCGGTGCCAGCAAATGGCCTTCCATGTGATGCACCGGCACGGCAGGCACATCCCACGCAAATGCCAGAGAACGCCCGATGGTTGCGCCCACCAGCAACGCCCCGACCAGACCAGGGCCGGCGGTGTACGCCACGCCATCGATATCCTGAGCAGTCAGCCCGGCTTCTTTCAGCGCAGCCTGAATCAAGGGTACTGTTTTACGTACATGGTCACGCGATGCCAGTTCTGGCACCACACCGCCGTAATCTGCATGCAGTTTTACCTGACTATACAGTTGGTTGGCTAACAAACCGGCTTCGCTGTCATAAACTGCAATTCCGGTTTCATCGCAGGAGGTTTCAATACCCAGTACTCGCATCACTCTTTCCATCATGTTTTCGCGCTAACTCGCGGCGCGCAGTTTAGCACACAAGCTTCGGCGGGTGCTGCACCGGAGTGGGAATTCCTCGCTTCGCAGGCCAATTAATGTCGAGCAATTTTGATTGATTGGTATATAATCGCCGCCCGACGCAAAACAAGCGCACAATGTTGCAGAAGGGTTGCAGAAAGCGCCTGTTTCAATTTGCCGTTATACTTTACAAGACGACGCGAATTGGAGTAAAATTCCGCACCATTTTGAAATGTGCTGGTACAACATCAGCAAACAAACCGATTTTATCGAGGTGAGAGGCACATGCCTGTAATTAAAGTACGTGAAAACGAGCCGTTCGACGTAGCTCTGCGTCGCTTCAAGCGTTCCTGCGAAAAAGCAGGTGTTCTGGCAGAAGTTCGTCGTCGTGAATTCTATGAAAAACCGACTACCGAACGTAAACGCGCTAAAGCATCTGCAGTAAAACGCCACGCCAAGAAACTGGCTCGCGAAAACGCACGCCGCACTCGTCTGTATTAATCTTCGGGGGCAACCCCAAATCGCGTGATTTGCAATATTAAGAACGCGCAGACTGCGTAGTAGCATACGAAGGCCGTGCTTTCCGAAAGGAATGCGCGGCTTGTTCTCGTTTATAGGCTAGTGAGTAAGGGGCTTATGGCTGGGAGAATTCCGCGCGTATTTATCAATGACTTGCTGGCTCGCATCGATATCGTCGATTTGATCGACGCTCGGGTAAAGCTCAAGAAACAGGGTAAAAATTATCACGCGTGCTGCCCTTTCCACCATGAGAAAACACCCTCATTTACCGTAAATGGCGATAAGCAGTTTTATCACTGTTTCGGCTGTGGTGCCCACGGCAACGCCGTCGATTTCCTGATGAACTATGACAGGCTTGAGTTTGTCGAAAGCATTGAGGAACTGGCGACAATGCAGGGTTTGGAAGTGCCGTACGAAGCAGGCACCGGTCCGAGCCAGATGGAGCGTCATCAGCGTCAAAGCCTCTACCAGTTGATGGCACCGCTTAGCGAGTTCTATCAGCAATCACTTAAACAGGCTGCAGGGGCTCCCGCACGGGAATATCTTGCCCGGCGCGGTTTAAGTGAAGACGTCATCAGCCATTTCGCCATTGGTTTCGCCCCACCGGGTTGGGACAACGCATTAAAGCGTTTCGGTAAAAATGCCGATGATAAAGCGTCTCTGATTGATGCCGGTATGTTGGTCACCAATGACAATGGCCGCAGCTATGATCGTTTCCGCGAACGGGTGATGTTTCCTATTCGTGATAAACGTGGCCGCGTAATTGCCTTTGGCGGCAGGGTTCTCGGTGACGGTACGCCGAAATACCTGAACTCACCGGAAACCGAAATTTTCCATAAAGGCCGCCAGTTGTATGGCCTGTATGAAGCACAGTTAAAGCACCCGACGCCAGCGCGTTTGCTGGTGGTTGAAGGGTATATGGATGTCGTCGCACTGGCGCAGTTCGGCATTGATTATGCCGTTGCCTCATTGGGCACGTCCACGACCGCTGATCATATTCAGCTGATGTTCCGCAGCACAGACAACATCGTTTGCTGTTACGACGGTGACCGCGCGGGACGTGAAGCCGCATGGCGCGCACTGGAAACGGCACTGCCGTATCTTAATGATGGCCGCCAGCTGCGTTTTATGTTTTTACCCGACGGCGAAGATCCAGACACGCTGGTGCGTAAAGAAGGCAAAGAAGCGTTCGAACAACGTATGGAACAGGCGATGCCGCTGTCCACTTTCCTGTTTGATTCGCTGTTGCCGCAGGTAGATTTGAGCAGCCCTGACGGGCGGACCAAATTGAGCATGCTGGCATTGCCGCTGATCCGCCAGGTTCCCGGTGAAACGTTACGAATGTATTTGCGTCAGCAGTTAGGGAATAAGCTCGGTATTTTGGATGACAGCCAGCTGGAAAAGCTGATGCCTAAACAGGCAGAAAGTAGCAATGTCTATCAGGCGCCCCAGCTAAAACGCACAACCATGCGTATACTTATAGGGTTACTGGTACAAAATCCACAACTGGCTACACTTATACCCTCACTGCAAGGTTTGGAGCAAGCGAAGCAACCAGGACTGGATCTGTTCAGCGAGTTAGTAACCACTTGCTTAGCCCAGCCGGGGCTGACGACGGGCCAGTTACTGGAACTTTATCGCGACAATAAGTTCTACCAGCAGCTTGAAACTCTGGCGACATGGAACCACATGATCGTAGAGGACATGGTCGAGGAGGAATTTCGCGCCACGTTAGCCAGCCTGTATGACTCGATTTTAGAGCAACGGCTTGAAACTTTGATTGCAAAAGCCAGGACGCATGGCCTGAGTCCGGAGGAACGGACCGAAGTCAGTTCCCTGAATCAGGTGTTAGCGAGAAAGAGTTAACAAGTTAAATAACAAGAACATAAAAAGTAATGCGTCAGGCGTTACTACTAAAAAACGGCTTAAGTGCCGATATAAAGCGGGGCACGGCCCTGCGCAGAGCCGCCCTGGTGGGCCGCGGCACAATAAACGCCCCTAACGTTATTGTTGGCGATGTTACCCGACCGACACCAACCCAAATACTCTGAAGTGTGGATACCGTCTTATGGAGCAAAACCCGCAGTCACAGCTTAAGCTACTTGTCACCCGTGGTAAGGAGCAAGGCTATCTGACCTATGCTGAGGTCAATGACCATCTGCCGGAAGATATCGTCGATTCCGACCAGATCGAAGACATCATCCAGATGATTAACGACATGGGCATCCAGGTACTTGAAGAAGCACCGGACGCCGATGATTTGATGCTGGCCGAAAACCGCCCTGATACCGACGAAGACGCTGCAGAAGCGGCGGCGCAGGTACTTTCCAGCGTTGAATCCGAAATTGGCCGTACCACCGACCCTGTGCGTATGTATATGCGCGAGATGGGTACCGTTGAGTTGCTGACCCGTGAAGGCGAAATCGACATCGCCAAACGTATCGAAGACGGTATCAACCAGGTTCAGTGCTCCGTTGCTGAATATCCTGAAGCTATCACTTATTTGTTAGAGCAATATGACCGTGTAGAAGCTGGCGAAGTCCGCCTGTCTGACTTGATCACAGGTTTTGTTGACCCTAACGCCGAAGAAGAAATCGCACCAACTGCGACTCACGTGGGTTCTGAACTGACCACCGAAGAGCAGGATGATGATGATGAAGACGAAGATGAAGACGACGATGCTGAAGACGACAACAGCATCGACCCGGAACTGGCTCGCCAGAAGTTCACCGAACTGCGTGAACAGCATGAAGCGACGCGTCTGGTCATCAAGAAAAACGGCCGTAGCCACAAGAGCGCAGCAGAAGAAATCCTGAAGCTGTCCGATGTGTTCAAACAATTCCGTTTAGTGCCAAAACAGTTCGATTTCCTGGTTAACAGCATGCGTTCCATGATGGATCGCGTTCGTGCTCAGGAACGTCTGATCATGAAAGTGTGCGTTGAACAGTGCAAAATGCCGAAGAAAAACTTCGTCAATCTGTTCGCCGGTAACGAAACCAGCGATACCTGGTTTGATGCTGCTCTGGCAATGGGTAAACCCTGGTCTGAGAAGCTGAAAGAAGTCACCGAAGACGTACAGCGCGGCCTGATGAAGCTGCGTCAGATCGAAGAAGAAACTGGCCTGACTATCGAACAGGTAAAAGACATCAACCGTCGCATGTCTATCGGCGAAGCGAAAGCCCGTCGCGCGAAGAAAGAGATGGTTGAAGCAAACTTACGTCTGGTTATTTCGATCGCGAAGAAATACACCAACCGTGGTCTGCAGTTCCTTGACCTGATCCAGGAAGGTAACATCGGCCTGATGAAAGCCGTTGATAAGTTTGAATATCGCCGTGGTTATAAGTTCTCAACTTATGCGACCTGGTGGATCCGTCAGGCTATCACCCGCTCCATCGCCGACCAGGCGCGTACCATCCGTATCCCGGTACATATGATTGAGACGATCAACAAACTCAACCGTATCTCCCGTCAGATGCTGCAAGAGATGGGCCGCGAGCCGACGCCGGAAGAACTGGCTGAACGTATGCTGATGCCGGAAGACAAAATCCGCAAAGTGCTGAAAATTGCGAAAGAGCCAATCTCCATGGAAACGCCAATCGGCGACGATGAAGATTCGCATCTGGGTGATTTCATCGAGGATACCACCCTCGAGCTGCCACTGGATTCTGCAACGTCTGAAAGCCTGCGTTCTGCAACACATGACGTTCTGGCTGGCCTGACCGCACGTGAAGCGAAAGTTCTGCGTATGCGTTTCGGTATCGATATGAACACTGACCACACGCTGGAAGAAGTGGGCAAACAGTTCGACGTTACCCGTGAACGTATCCGTCAGATCGAAGCGAAAGCGTTGCGTAAACTGCGCCACCCAAGCCGCTCCGAAGTGCTGCGCAGCTTCCTGGACGATTAATCGTTCTCTGGTTGTCAGTCACGAACAGAAAAGCCCCGGCAGAAATGCCGGGGCTTTTTATTACTGGTTTTCTAAACTGACATTCACCCAGGCAGTATTATCCGGTAATGGAATAAGCCCGCTGCTGACACCCGTCAGACCAAATACTTTAGACGTCGGTGAATCAGGATGGAAATCCAGGTAAAATGTTTGCGCAAAACTGAGCAATACATCTGTGCTATCTGCTGATTCACAGGCATCGATATAAACGTTACCCGTATAATCCGGCGGGAAAATACTTTTCACATTTAAATAAAGCGTATCACCATTTACATAAAAGGCTTTGGCTTTATCACCGATAACCGGCCGGTCATTATCTCCCTGAAAGGCACCATGAGAAATAATAAACAGATTTTCACTCTTTCCTAACAACCGCAACTCAGAATGAAATATTTTGTAACTCGACTTAAAAACTGACTGGTACTGTGCCATTGAAGCACTGGCAACATGTTCCAGTTCCGGATCATCGGTACAGACGATAAGAATCATAATATTACTCCGTAAGTAAATTAAACTGATGACTCAGCCAACAGACCAGGTGTTATCATTTTTCAGCTGAACATTCAGGTTGTAAGTATTCGGCGCAAACTCAAGCTGCTGCTTATTGGTAATCTGACCAATATCAAGCACCTGACCCGGCGTATAATTACCAAAAGTGATCCAATAAGTTGGATGCGGCGTGAAGGTCAGGTTGATGTTCGGCTGTGCCTGAACAACAAAGGTACCCGCCCCCGACATACCGACCCCGACAGAGGCCTGATTCAGCGGTAAACTGCTGTCGTTCGTGACATACAACGTACCGTTCTTTCCGCCGGTGGTCTGTTGTTCGAATTCAAACGCCCCCTCGGAATAGCTCAGCGTCACCTGATTATTGTTCGTCAGGCTGGCAGGAAGGGTTTGAGAGGCATCGAATTTCACACCGGGGATCAGCACACCGGTTTCATCCCAAACAAAACTGTAATCAATTCCCCAGTCAAACTGCACTTTGGTTTTTGGATGTGCCACTTTGGAGAACCACGCCAGTGACATCACTTTGGGATCGGTGATATCCGGAGAGGTTTGATAAATACAAATTGCACCGGTATTTACAGAGTTGTTTGCTACAGTGACAGAATATTGAGTCATAATATTTACCTTTTATATTAAAATGAATGAGAAAATAATTGTGTGTAGTCTTTGCCTTCTCTTAACTTCCTCGACCTCCTTTACAGACACGCGTTACGTGATTTAATTAGCCGGATACTTCGCATCGTAATACCAAAAGTTTGTGTGAGTAGTTTTGCCGGAATATCTTCTTTCATCGCCACTTGCATTGCTGCCCGGCGAATAGCGATAAACACCCCCCAGTTGGATGGCGTATCCAGATATCCAGAAGAATCAATTTTTTTATAAATTCTGTTATATTTATTTTGCGGGATATTGATCCCGTAGATCTGATAAAACTTCTCTGCCTCTTTGGGCATGTATATTTTTCTCCCTCCATGGAGATGAATAAAATGAAATAATCCGGCGAAACCACCATGTTCAGCAAATTCCGATGCTATCCAGGGCATCACCGACATGATGCAGACGCTGTTTTTTTCACAAAAGCTGATTAATCTTGCTTCTCTTTCTGAATGCCGGAGCGGTAGTCCTGAAAATAGTTCGAACCATTCCTCCAGATTTTCCTGTCTTTCTTCGGTTTCAACATTAGCCATATCTCCTGCTCCTGAAGAATCAAACTGCCTGACTACTTTGCTGCTCACCCCGAATGAGGCGATGGAATAAGTTTTAGTTCAGTTGAGCGCATTCACACGGGGGAAGCATTCCTCTTACATTAAATATGCAAATGTATTCAGGTGGGGTTCAGAGAGTATAAAGCTGCTTTAATAGCGAAATAATTTGGTAAATCAACCAAAACCAAGACGATTATTAATAAAATAATCATCATGGCGAGATTTTATATCAGAGGGAATAATAAGAGGAGGTGACGGGATTATGCTGTGTTTTCTAATGATAAGAATAGTTCACGGTATGCGGATACCAGTTCATCCAGCGTCGCCCGGTTCAGGCCGCTTGGGTTAGGCAGCACCCAAACTTCCGTGTCACCGATTTTCAACGCCTGACGTCCCCAGTTCACCTTACTGATGCCAAACGCTTTACTGAATGCCTGTTTGCCTAAAACAGCCAGCGCACGCGGCTGATAGTATTCAATTTTTGCCATCAACGCTGCGCCCCCTTCGCGCAACTCATCACGAACCAGCTCCGTTGCCTCAACGGTCGGACGTTCCACCAGCATGGTGATCCCGCAATCTGTATCCAGCAAATGCTGTTCTTCTTCAGGCTTAAGTAAACGCCCGGTAAAACCCGCCTGATAGATAACCTTCCAGAAGCGGTTATTGGCATTAGCGAAATGGAAACCATGATGAGCAGTGGATAAGCCGGGATTGATGCCGCAAAACACGACAGAAAGATCCCGGGCGATAATATCTGTAATCATTATTATCCCTTAAGATGTATTTACCTGAGTTATAGGTAAAAACGCAGTGAACACAACAGACTAAAACTGTGCACAAAACGCGCATACAAACCGAAGACATATAGACCTGTAAGCAGAGTTTACCGTATAATCCCGCACCTCGGCCCTTTAGCTCAGTTGGTTAGAGCACGCGACTCATAATCGCTTGGTCGCTGGTTCAAGTCCAGCAAGGGCCACCAAATTTTAGCTTTAAAATCATATGATTAAGCCACTTTTCGCATAGTGGCTTTTTTATTTCCTGATTTCAGTGGCGATGGAATGGCGATGTATTTTTCAGAAATGAGAACATCCTCCCCTCCCCCTTCTTTTCTTCCCTGACAGATAACATAAAAAAACCCGCTTTCGCGGGCTTCGTTTTTGATGTCTTTTCAGTGCATCTGGAGAGATTGCTGCTGATGTTTGTCAGGGTGCAACTGAACGGCATGAACTGTTCCTGGCTCAACGATGATGTCAGCAATCGACTCATGTGTTTTGAATGTACAGCTGCAATTAATATTCTGACATTGGTGATAGCGCTCTTTAGTGTTGAGGCTCAGGTAACGACTTGAACGAGCGTGAGCGGCGTGCTGGCATTTCGGGCAGTGCATCATGATAATCACCATGTAATCATTTTAATCAGATGCAATCATTGTATGTTATTTCAAAAATCATACACTCGCTATTACAGTGATTTACATTAAACACAAGGGGGTTGCTATGGGAGTCGAATTTCATATAACGCGGGCTGAGTTTTGGACTGAGAATGAAGACAGTCGGATAGCCAGCGAAGAATGGATGAATGTTGTTAATAACGATCCAGAGCTTTCGATATACGAGAAAAATGGTGAGTTTTTCGCGTTATGGTCTGGTGAAAACGCTTATCCAGAATCATGGCTTGAATGGAATGATGGCAATATCTCAACGAAATGGCCTGATACCGCTTTGTATTTGAAAATGCTACAAGTTGCCAAAGTACTAAATGCAAAAGTTATGGATGATGATGGTACTGAATACTCTTTACCTGGTGAGTGGGAGTTTACGCCGAAATCCTGATTTGCGAATGAGGCGTTAATACGCCTCGTTACTCTCTGTAGCTTCATAGTTCACATCTGACAGCAACACCTCCAGATATAACGTCGTCACAAATCCGCTGCCGTCCAGGTTGTGCGTCACCTTGCTGATGATCCAGGACTGTGCGTCGATCACGGATTTAAAGCCCGACACCGCCACCGGCGTCTCAGGGAATAAGTCCGCCCGCCCGCGAGCCAGGGAGATTGAGAATTCGGCGACACCGCGCTGGAGTTTGTCCCATTTCGCCTGCGCTGCCCGCATCGCGGCCTTTTGCGTAGCGTAGACCGTCGTCAGTGCAAACACGTTTTCATCACTGCCCACCAGGTATTCTCCCTCTTTCGCCTCCGGCGTTTTCTGTGCCTTCACCGTGGTCTTTTTGGCTGCCGGATGTTGCAGGGCGCGCAAATGCTGTTCTTTTTTCTTCCGCTGCACCTTCACCTTTTTCGGCTTCGGGTCTTTGGTATGCAGCCAGGTGGCTGACACGCCGGTATAGGCATCACGGTCAGCAAGAGTAAAGGTGTGCCCGTCGCCGTCGCTGCGGGTCAGCGTCGTTTTCGGTATCGGCTTGCCGCTGGCGGTCACGGCAGCGCCGGGTTTGATAAACAGCAGCTTTCCGGCCTTGATGGCGACAACCCCGCCGTTCAGCTCGGCCAGACGGGTAATGAATGCAGCATCGTTTTCCTGCGTCTGGTCGATATGCGATACCTTCACCCCTTTAAACGCCTCCGCGACAGCAGGCTGGAGGTCGTTTCGCGCTGCCACGGTGCTGACAATCGCCTCCAGCGTCGTGTCGTGATAGGAGTGATCGCGGCGGGAATTCAGGCTGCCGCGATAGTCCGCGCTGCGGGCGCGCAGCGTCATCGATCAGATGCGTAAGGCGATGCGCGATACAAAAGGACTGGGGAATTTCCGCAACCTGTTCATGTACGCGCCGAATGGCAAGCCGGACGGGATCAAGATTCTGCCGCTGAGTGAAGTCGCGACAAAAGACGATTTCTTCAACATCAAGAAAGCCAGCCAGAACGACCTGCTTTGCGCGCACCGCGTACCGCCGCAGATGATGGGGATCATTCCGGAGAACAGCGGGGGGTTTGGTGATTCGGTTAAAGCGTCGCAGGTGTTTGTACGTAATGAGCTGACGCCATTGCAGGAGCGGTTTAAGGAGTTGAATGCGTGGTTTGGGAAGGAGGTCATTAAATTTACATCATACGAACTTACGGCAGAGTAACTATAAAGCCCCGCAGTGTGGGGCTTAAAAATATCTTTTATCGCAAGCTGTGTTAATGCGTGCTTTGTTGTTATGCTTTCGTTGCAAGTTGCTCATACCCCATTAGCCTTGAAGGGCTAAATGATTCGGATTCCCACTTTGGTATTCTTTGACGATCTGTTTTATAAGCCGCCATCAACTCATTAAGGTCTGATGGTTTATCTATATCCAGAATACATTTTACCTTCTCAAAGTATGACTTAGATGAAGATCTTGCGAAAATTTCAAATGCACTATGAAAACGACGAACATATAGTAAAGTGTCTGGATACCAACGACTATACTCTTCTTTATGTAAATCACCCCTTAAGAATAGTATAAAGTCTGCCTGCATTAAATAACGAAATTCTATACCGGAACTTTTACTTCTTTGTTCAAGCAAGTCCGAGTGAATAGATAAACGTCTTAATTCCAATCTTCTATTTCTATATTCTAATGATGTTAAGTAATCCCTAAATACTTCGTATCCAGCCATTACATCATTTCCATGTTCAGATGCTTCAATGAGATAGTATTGCTGTGTTAATAAAACATTGACCGCAGAAAATCTTTCATGCTTTATGAATATGGCGATCGTGTATAAGAAAAGTTCGTGAATGATGAATTTAAAATTATCGGAGTCCCATTCTCTATAAAAGGTAACATTATCTGGCCTGTTCATATATGGTATCAGAGCCTCCAAGAAACGATGCACTCTAAGTACATTTTCCTCTGTTGGTGCATACTGTGCTAAAAAGATAATTAATGAAATAACTTCGTTTCTATATGGAATAAACTTATCTAAACTATCAATAACCTGATCATCAAACTCACCTACTTTTTCGGTGATTCTAAACTTCTCAAGGTTACTGGTGAAGGTTGAAAAGTACTCATCTAATGAACCAGAGGCAAATGGTTTATTTTCTTTAATCGCTGATAATGCTCTTTTATACAATGATGTTGTCCCAAGTGAAATCCCATCTGATTCATCCAAAAAAGAGGGGCGCTTTCCTATTTCTCGTCTCGTATATAGAGGCTTATCATATATCCATCGCAATAATTTATCAAAATTTTCGGTATAGATATCAGGGCTGCTTAGGTCAATGTAAATTCGTGATTTATAATATGTTGGTAAGAATGCTTCGCCTTGTGAATCTTTTTCTGAAATGATCGCTACAAATTTCCCTTGCTCCTGATTTTCATAAACTCTCCGTGAGATAATTTGAGTTTCAGTACCAACACCGCCAGCCCGTCCATCGGCCTTAGATGCGTAAATTTCGTCACATATTATGGCTACCTTAGTTATCTGAGGATCTGTAACCATCTTTTCCATGAAAGCAACAGAATCATGACCTTCTTTTAGATCCCATTTGTCAAGAATCACATGAACACCAGATTCTGTTAGCTCGTTGGCTAAATCAATTACCCACTGTTCATGGGTTGGATTAGACCAACTGTAAGAAATGAATAATTTCGGGTTTTCCATTTTGCGTAGATCCTTAATAAGGTAATTGTGCCGTAATCAGTAGATATAATTCTTATACTCCAAGACGATCACAAGTCAACTTGGTTATTTGAGCTTATCGAATATTTCAATAAAGACGCCGGTGATTTGAGTGTCCTAATCAATGCCAATGCATTTTTCAAGGATACGTACCGACTCTCACCATTATCAACAGTCACCTCCGCTTTACACAGCTGCCTCAGAGAGCATTTGACCTGCTCCCCGTTGATTAATACACCACGATGTTAGTAATGTCTTCATAAGCCACATGAGGACATCCCCATGAAGAAGCGTTTTTCCGACGAACAGATCATCAGTATCCTCCGCGAGGCTGAAG
>NZ_JAHXYO010000041.1:0-10846 GCF_019969905.1 Rahnella sp. GSA61A
AACAGATTTGGCAATGTCGATACCAACAACTCTGATTGTGTTCATGTGATATCACTCCTGAATTAATTGCAGTCAATAGAGTATGGCACTGGCTACTTCAGGGAGGGGCGTCCATAACATCACTACACTTCGCAATTCCCAATATTAATGAATGTTATTCATAGTCCCTATCCTCCTCCCGTGATTATCAGCGAGCACAAACCCGTTAATATGCCCTTATCTCTTCATGTTCAACGGATCACCATGCTTAATCAACAGACACGTACACAGTCAGCTACAGCTAACAATACAGGTCTATCGTTTCTACTCATTCTCAGCGCCCTGATGGCTGTTACCTCTTTATCAACCGACATCTATCTTCCGGCTATGCCCGTCATGGCGAAAGATTTACAGGGTGATGCAGAGCTGACGATCACAGGGTTCCTTATCGGCTTTTGCATTGCACAACTGATTTGGGGACCGATTAGCGATCGTTATGGGCGTCGACTGCCACTGTTTATCGGTTTAGGCCTGTTCATCATCGGCTCAGTGGGCTGCGCATTATCAACAGATATCGTGCAAATTGTCTTCTGGCGTGTTTTTCAGGCGTTAGGTGCTTGTACCGGCCCGATGCTGGCTCGAGCAATGATCCGTGACCTGTTTAGCCGCACTCGTGCAGCACAAATGCTTTCAACTCTGATGATCATTATGGCCATCGCGCCGATTGCCGGGCCCCTAATCGGCGGGCAAATGATTAAAGTCACCTCGTGGCATGCCATTTTCTGGCTGCTAGCGATTATCGGAACATTAATGCTGATGTCTTTATTCTGGTTACCGGAGACATTACCTGTTGAAAAACGCTCTCAAGCCTCCGTAACCAGAGCCTTTCAAAACTACTATGCCTTGCTAACCAACGCCAAATACATGCGGTTTACTCTGTGTCTGACGTTCTATTACGTCGCGGCCTACGCCTTTATCACCGGCTCCCCGTTTGTGTACATCACGTACTTCGGTGTTGACCCGCAGCATTACGGTTGGCTGTTTGCAGTAAACATTGTGGGATTAATGGCTGTGAGTATGGTCAACAGACGCCTGGTTCACCGCTACCCACTGGAAGCGTTGCTCAAGAATGCCGTATTCATCGCCACTATTGCCGCAATAGTGCTGGCGGTCACGACCGGCCTGGGCGCAGGTGGAATTACCGTAATTGTCGGCGCCGTGTTCGTATTTTTCTCTATGAATGGCATCATCGCAGCAACATCCACAGCTTGCGCACTTGACGCAGTGCCTAATGTTGCAGGCTCTGCATCGGCGCTAATGGGCGCGTTACAATACGGCAGTGGCATCATCTCTTCACTTCTTCTTGCTCTGTTCAGTGATGGCACGCCCTGGACGATGGGCTGGATAATTGCGTTTTTTACAGCAGCCAGCGCCTTGATGGCACTGACCGTTCAGCTAAAAAAATAATACTTCGTTATTGATGCCAGACGACACTTTCGTCTATAGATACCCGCCCTTCCCTGTAACTCAGGGAGGGATGCGTTTTATCTGGGATCCCAAACGAAATACCGTAAAGCAGCATGAAACCCTCTGGAACATTTAATATCAGACGCACCGTTTGGGCAAAATAACTCAGCACTGCCTGTGGAACGCCTGCGTAACCGCGAGCTGCCAGGGAAAGCAGGAATGTCTGCGCATACATACCGGCATCCGAGGCAACGCGAACGTTGTCCCCAACAACAGGAATGAACAACAGAGCAACATGAGGCGCGCCAAAAAATTTCACGTTACGTTCTACCACTTCTGAACGGCTTAAATTATCTCCCCGCGCAACGCCCAATGCCTGATAGTACGAGCGCCCCTGCTCCGAAGCTCGTTGCCTGAATGGATCGGGATAGGCTTCTTTATCAAATGTAAAATCAAGACTGTAGTTCCCAGCCCTCAGATCTTCCGTCAGTGCATGACTTAATTCACGAAGCTTTTCTCCTGCAACGATATGCAGGGACCAGGGTTGAGTATTGCAGTTGGACGGAGCGCATTGCGCTTCAAGCAAAATGTCTTTGAGGGCATCGCTGGGGATAGGAGATGGAAGAAAGGCTCTTGCCGAGTACCTGTTTTTTACTACCTCACTAAATGTTGGCTCTTGCGTACTCATTTGCTTCTCCGCCTGAAAATAATTTGAAGTTAATGATTCACTCTCTCCCGATCCATCCTGTCACATCAGGGTCATCGTTTTCATTCCCGGTTCCAGATTAGGTCTATGAATTCTATTCATAGCGCCTATTTAAGCAGCGTAATTATCTTTAACCGCAACTTCGTTAATCTGGGTCTATCGCGTGAACACGCAAGCGGAAAATGGCTACAGCTGATGGAAATACCCCAGCCTGCACGGCTGGGGCATCATCGGAGGCCAACTAAATATTTTTATCGAAGAAGACGTCTAACTTTTGCATTGCCTGGTCAACGTATTTAGGCACCCAATACGTCTCGATATGGGTAGCGCCTTCGATCAGGAAGAGTTCTTTTTTCTTCGTACCGGTGGCTTTAGCGAACGCATCTTCAGTCATATAGAGCGTATCCGCTTTTGTACCGGCAATCATCAGCAGCGGTTTATTGATGAGATTGATATGGTCAGTCACGTCAAAGTTCATCAAATCTAACAGGCTGCTTGTGGTGTATTTAAACGTTGAGTTCGGGTGTGCGTGGGTTTTCCAGTAGTACTCGTAGCCCTGGCGATACAAGGCAAAAGGTAATTTGGCTATCTGTTCATCAGTCAGGTTGGCGTCACCGGAGTAGAGAATTTCACCTCCGGCTGCTTCCTGAGCGCGCGCGTCAGAAGCCTGCTGAAGCCGCTGCTGGAGAGTATCCAGCTGTGAATCCTGCATACCATTGCGGCGTACAAGGCCTGAATTAAACATGCTGATGGTTGCAATCGATTTGAACCGTTTGTCTGTCTCGGCGGCAACCAGTGAATACCCGCCACCTCCGCAAATACCCAGCAGACCCAGGCGGGAAGTATCGACTCCCGGATACTGGCTGATGTAGTCAGCCATGCCGTGAACGTCCTCAATACGGTTAGCCGGTTTATCCACGCTGCGAGGCATACCACCGCTGGCGCCCTGATAAGCCGCATCGGCGGTAATCGTGATGTACCCCTGCTCTGCGAGACGCTGGGCATACAACCCGGCGACCTGTTCTTTTACGCCACCATTAGGATGTGCGACCACCACGGCAGGGTATTTTTTAGCGGGATCGTAGTTAGCAGGGGTATAGACATTCGCGGCGATCTGGATGCCATGCAGATCGTATTTCACTGGATGAATGTTGACCTTGCCTTTGACGTTCTCGGTGATGGCACCGTCATAGACGAGTGTGAACGGATTTTTTTTGTAATCAGCCGCATTGACTGAGGTCACTCCGGCCATTGCCGTGATTAGCATTGCACTTATAAGTGTGAATTTCATGGTATCTCCCGATGAATGTCAGCCTGGTTATGCAGGCTCGCGGAATCAAATTTGCAGGCTCAGAGTAGGCATAGAGGGCTGTCAGCATCGTGACCGGGAAATAACATTTTCGTCAGGAAACGTACCGGGATGGGTAAGTGTTTCTGACAATGCTGTCAGGTAACCGTCAGCTTTATGTTGGCAATCAGAAGGCAGAATGTTCTCGCTTTAATGAGATTCATGTTCAATTTTCTGGGAAAAGGAGTAATCAATGAAAAGCCAGAATGACCCAACAATGCCAGCGCGACGCAAGCTATTAGTCGCCGGGGCGGGTATTGCCGCCGCCTCGCTGATCCCCCACGTATCGGCGGCGAGCCAGTCCTCTCAGGTCGATTCATCCAGACAAACCAGCCATCGCCCTGCGGCTCCGGGCAAACGTAAACTCGGCAAGCTGGAAGTTTCTTCCGTCGGTCTGGGCGTGCAGAACATGAGTCGCAAATATGACACCTCTGTTCCCTGGCGTCCCGAGATGCTCAATGTTATCCACCGGGCCTTTGATGAAGGGGTAACGTTCTTCGACGCAGCTGAAGCCTACGGCCCGTTTGAAGTCGAAAAAATTCTCGGGGAAGGCGTCGCCCCGTTCAGGGACAAAATCGTTATCGCCACTAAGTTTGGCTGGAACATTGACCAGCAGACAGGTAAGCGACTGCCGGGTCTCAACAGCAGACCGGAGCATATCAGGCAGGTCGTCGAAAACATGCTCAAACGCCTGCGTACCGATCGTATCGATTTACTGTATCAGCACCGGGTTGACCCGCAGATCCCGATCGAAGATGTCGCCGGTGTGGTGAAAGATTTAATGGATCAAGGGAAAGTCCTGCACTGGGGGCTGTCTGAAATGGGTATCAATACGCTGAGACGCGCCCATGCGGCATTACCCGTTACTGCCGTACAAAGTGAATACTCCATGCTCTGGCGCGGCCCTGAAAAGCAGGTACTTCCGCTATGTGAAGAGCTGGGCATTGGCTTTGTGCCATGGAGCCCACTCGGCGTGCAGTTTTTAACGGGCTGGATTGATGGGAATACCCGGTTCGCTGCCGGTGATATACGTGCTATAGAAACGCGATTTTCACCCGACAATCTCCCGCACAACTTACAACTCGTTGAGCTGCTGAAAACCTGGGCGATAAGAAAAAATGCCGCGCCGGGTCAGATTGCGCTGGCATGGCTCCTGGCCCGTAAATCCTGGATAGTTCCCATCCCTGGCACCACCAATAAAGACCATATGCTGCAAAACACAGCGGCTACCGGCGTGTCGCTGACTGCGGCAGAAATGACCGAGCTTACCCGCTCACTGGATGCCATCACTATCCAGGGTCAACGTCTGCCGGATGCCGTGCAGGTTTATTCCGATGTTGAAGCACCGATGAAAAGTTAAGAGGAAGTCCCGTTATGCGCCTGTTGTTAGTCGAAGATGAAGAAAAAACGTCAACCTATCTCAACCGTGCGTTGAGTGAGTCCGGATTTATGATAGATGTTTCTGCAGATGGCGCTGAAGGTCTTCATTACGCGCTGGAGTTCGACTACGACGCGATAATTCTGGATGTGATGCTGCCGGGGATGGATGGCTACCGGGTTCTTGAGGGGGTGCGGGCTGTCAAACAGACGCCGGTGCTGATGCTCTCTGCACGGGGATCGGTAGACGAGCGCGTTAAAGGACTGCGCCTTGGCGCAGATGATTATCTTCCCAAACCCTTTTCGCTTATTGAGCTGGTGGCGCGCATTCAGGCACTAGTGCGTCGCCGCGCTACGGATGGCGCGGACATCACCCAGTTGCAAATTCACGATCTGCACCTCGACTTACTTGCTCGCCGCGTTTTTCGCGCCGGAACGCGACTGGAACTGACCGCAAAAGAGTTTTCCCTGCTGAGTCTTATGTCCCGTCATCAGGGTGAGATTCTGTCAAAGATGATGATTGCTGAGCAGATATGGGACATGAATTTTGACAGCGATGCCAATGTTGTTGAAGTCGCCATTAAACGACTTCGAGCCAAAGTGGATGCCCCGTTCGATATCAAACTACTGCATACCGTCCGTGGCATGGGTTATGTCCTCGAAGTCCGGTCCGAATAAATGAAGGGGATAAGCATGCCTGAGCGTTCCATTTCCGTTCATCTGGCGCTGATGTTTGCCTTATCCGCGCTGCTGATTGTATCCGTTATCGGCATCCTGCTCAGAAGCTCCTTACATGACTCTTTGCAAAAGCAGATGCATAACGAACTGCTATTCCGGGAATCATTGATGAGTCCGTGGATCACCGCACGAACCTCGGCGGACGGCTGGTCTACGCTGGCCAATAAATTCACTGTCTTAACCAATTCTGAAGGTGAGCGCGTTCGCTACTGGATAGTGAGCGATAACCCGCGTTTTAGCATGGGGGGAACGCCACCAGTGGGTGTTCAGTGGTCTTCTTTGCAGGAAGGCTTTAATAAAGTGCCCGGCGCATCGGAAGGCGCATGCTCGCTGTTCCTGTTAGTGAAAACCATCCCTGCCAACGGTGAAAGACCTGAGCTACGCTATGTGGTTGCCATCGACTCCACACCGTATATGGGCACACTCGATGCGTTCACACGTACTCTGCTGATTATTGCCGCGCTTGGCGTACTGATTGTCGCGTTGCTGGGATACGTCGTTTCACGTATTGGCCTGCGTCCTGTGGGGATGCTCAGTAAGCAGGCGCAACATCTCGCACCGGGTGACCATGGTCAGCGCCTGAATACCCGCGCTTTGCCCGAAGAACTGCAGCAACTGGCATCATCATTTAATGGCGTGTTAGAGCGTCAGGAAATCGCCTGGCGTCAGCTCGAAAGCTTTAACGCCGATGTTGCGCATGAACTCCGTACCCCGCTGACGAATCTGATTGGTCAGACGCAACTGGGTCTCTCACGCCGGCGTTCGCATGAAGAACTGGAAGAGTTACTGGGTTCCAATCTCGAGGAGCTTGAGCGTATGACGTCAATCGTAAACGACATGCTGTTCCTGTCTCATGCTCACGCGGGTGAACATGCTTCCCAGCTTACGCAGGTTTCCCTGCGGGAAGAAACCCTGAAAACAGCGGAGTATGTGGAACCCTCTTTTGCGGAAAAACAGCTTTCTCTGGATGTGGAGGGGGATGTCACCGCGCACATCGACCGGCGGCTGTTCCACCGCTCACTGGCTAATTTACTGGAAAACAGCGCAAGACATTCACCCTCCAGCAGCAGGTTAACGGTGCGGTTAAGCGAAAAAGGTCATCAGGCCTGTGTTGAAGTTTCAAACCCTGGCGATCCGATATCGCCAGAGCACTTACACCGGCTTTTCGAGCGGTTCTATCGCGTTGACACCTCCCGGGCCAGAAGTGATACCCATCATGGGCTGGGCCTGTCGATCGTGCGTGCTGTCGCCATTATGCACAGGGGGGATGTCTTTGCGCGTAGTGAAGGTGGCATCAATACATTTGGCCTCACCTTTGCAATACAAGCGGATAAAGCGGCGGGCAATGCTCAATCCGGCGCTGAGCCGGGACCCGGGTTAACTGACAGAATTGTCAGGGGGGCGTCAGCCTGACGTCATCACCCTCTCGATAAAATCATCGCAGGCAATCCCCTCTTCATTGATAAGGACGCTTTGCATGATCGGACATTTACGTTACCTCGGGCTGTTACTGCCCTTCTTCACCTTTTCATCCTGGGCAGCGGAGCAAAATCCCGCTGTCCATATTGCCCCAGCAGGAAGTCAGAACGCGGTGTATGGGCCAGCGGAGAATTTTACCGGTCGCGTCCGGGTTGATCCTCTCTTCAAACCTGATAACGACATCCGTGTTTCCGGGGCTTATGTCACCTTTGAACCCGGAGCCCGTTCTGCCTGGCATACGCATCCGGCAGGTCAGCGGCTTATTGTGACCTCTGGTGTTGGGCTCACACAACAAGAAGGCCAGCCGGTACAGATTATCCGCGCGGGCGATGTTGTCTCTTGCCCTGCGGGCGTCAAACACTGGCACGGCGCGGCACCCGGCAGCGCGATGACGCATCTGGCGATAACCGGGGTTGTGGATGGTAAGAGCGTTAACTGGATGGAGAAAGTGACAGATGAACAATACCACGCCCATTAAGGCATTAACGGCAGCGGTACTGCTGACCTTTGGTTTTGGTCTCACGGCAAATGCTGCGCCCGTCAATAAAGGAGCCTCAGAAATGAACCACGAACAAACCGTTTCGGATACGCTGTCGGCCAGCCAGCAGGCCATCCCGTTGATTGCGGCATCGATGGCCAGCAGTCAGATGGATAAGCTGAATGCAGCCCTGAATCAGGGACTTGATGCAGGACTCACCATAAACGAAACCAAAGAGATTCTCGTCCAGCTTTATGCCTATACGGGCTTCCCCCGTAGCCTGAATGCGCTTAGTGAACTGATGAAGGTCGTCGAAGCACGTAAACAACGTGGCATCGAAGACGTTGAGGGTAAAGAACCGGTTGCTCCGATCCCTGTCGGGGATGAGCTTCGCCGTGTCGGTACCGCAAATCAGACTAAAATCTCAGGCGCTCCCGTTCAGGGCCCGCTGTTTGACTTTGCCCCGGTCATTAATCAGTTCCTGCAAACGCACCTGTTCGGCGACATTTTCGCCCGCGATAACCTCGACTGGCAAAGCCGCGAGCTGGCAACGGTTGGTGCATTAGCGGCCACATCAGGCGTTGAAGCCCAGCTGTTATCGCATACGCGAGCCAGCATGCGGGTCGGCCTGACGGCAGCACAGCTGCGCCAGCTGGTACTGGTTCTGCGTGAACATGGCGAAAATGATGCAGCAACGCGGGCTGAAAAGGCGCTGCAGCAGGCGCTCGCAAACAATTAGGAGTGGATTATGGAGCATGATCCCAACCGCAGAATGTTAATCACCGCACTTGCCGGGCTGACGCTGGCGAACGTTTCTTTTGCATCAGCTGCGACCGGAACCGCAAACGTGCAGAGTAAAAGCCGTGTTCTGGTGGCGTACTTTTCCCGCAGCGGAAATACACGGGTGATTGCGGGCGTCATTCACCGCAGCCTGAATACCGATCTGTTTGAAATCGAACCGGCTACGCCTTATCCGGAAGACTATTTTCAGACCGTTGAACAGGCGAAAAATGAGCGTGAGCGGGGAGTAAAACCCGCATTGAAAAATAGCGTCGCAGATATCTCACGCTACGAGACCCTGTATTTAGGCTTTCCGATCTGGGGGACCAGCGTGCCGCCTGTAGTGCAAACATTTCTCAGCAGCCACAACCTTGCGGGCAAGTTAATCATCCCCTTCATTACTCACGGTGGCTACGGTAAAGGAGACAGCGACGACATCCTTACCCGTCTTGCCCCGACTGCACGTCGGGAAAAACCGCTGGTCATTGAATGCGACCAGGAGCGAAGAACCACTGAAACGGTCACCAGCTGGTTAGAGACAATACGCAGTTAATCGTCCGCATTCATGAGTCTGCCAAATAAGGGCAATCAGGGGTGCTAAATAATTAACGCGGACAACTCAGATATGATTGAACGTCAAACATAACAGAGGATGTAATCTTGAAGACAATCTTAAAAACGCTGGCCATCTGCGTAATGGCGGGTGGCCTGGTGGCTCAGTCGGTCTATGCCGAGCCGCTGGTCATTCAGGAACAAGGAAGCTTTTCTGCTGGTGGCACTATCATCACCGCACCAGGAACATTTGATGCGAAAAAGCCGCTGGACTCTGCTGGTCAAACCTACCATGGCGATCATGCCTCAGTGTTCTACCAAATTCCGGAAAATCCGCATAAATACCCTATCGTGATGCTGCACGGTGCGGGTCAGTTCTCCCGTACCTGGGAAAGTACCCCGGATGGTCGCGAAGGGTTCCAGAACATCTTCCTGCGTCGCGGGTTCTCAACTTATCTTGTCGATCAGCCGCGTCGGGGCAGCGCCGGACGTACGACTGTAGAAGGTACTGTTACGCCTAAACCGGATGAACAAATGTGGTTCAACCAGTTCCGCGTTGGCGTGTGGCCAGAGTATTTTAAGGGCGTTCAGTTCTCTCACGACAAAGAAGCACTGAATCAGTATTTCCGTCAGATGACCCCGAACACCGGGCCGTTTGATATCAATGTGATCTCTGATGCGATGTCCGCCGTCGTGGATAAATCCGGCCCCGCTATCCTCTTCACCCACTCTCAGGGTGGCGGACCAGGCTGGTACACGGCGATGAAAAACGACAAGGTCAAAGCCATTGTCGCCTTCGAGCCTGGCAGCAGCTTTGTCTTCCCGGAAAAAGAACTCCCTGCCCCTATGCCAAGCGCGTTCGACACGCTGAAGGGTGAGCCAGTGCCAATGGAGCAGTTTATGGCCCTGACCAAAATCCCGATTCTGATTATTTACGGCGATAACATTCCGGATAAACCTGTCGCCATGCCCGCGCAGGACAGCTGGCGCGTACGCCTTGCAATGGCTCGGGAGTGGCGCGACGTGGTGAACAAGCATGGCGGGGATGTGACGGTGACGCATCTGCCTGAAATGGGAATCAAAGGGAATACCCACTTCCCATTCTCTGATCTCAACAATATGCAGATTGCTGATTTGGTGAGTAAATTTCTGAAGGAAAAAAAATTGCAGTAGTGGAATAGACCCATCAGTCCAATCTACCGAGTTCTCGTGTCTGAGGACTCGGTAGAGTCATATTAGTTTTTAACCATAGCTATCTTAATGATAAAGCACATGACACATGAGCCAACAAACCTATTCAACAAGCCACATCAGAACTCTAAAAAATTACTGCTCCCCAAATCGGGTAATTTCAACACTATAGCCGTAAAATTTTGGCCAATATACCCTTAAGCTCAGTCTTTGCCTTAGCCACTACAAGATATACTTTTTGGTTTTCAGATAAAGCATTATGTTCATTTATAAGTTGCTTTGTTCTTTCGGTAAAGCCAGAGCTAACAATTAAAATACCACCCTTACCTGATTGATTCACTTTATATATAAATTCACGAGCTGTAGCCAAACCGAGTAGTTTTGAATACCTTTTCACCTCAACAATATAATTCTGTTCTTGGGTTTTAATCTCAAAGTCATAACCATCATCTTTTCCTGCTTCAACTCTTTCTGAAAGCACTCCAAGTTCATTAAGTACTTCACCAACCATACTTTCAAACTCCTTCGAGCCTGGAGTTACATTTGGATAGACCAAATTATTGATTACATCACCCGATGTGATATCAGCCTCAATTTCTTTATCAATTTTTATTTTCCTGAAAATGACCTGCTCCCCGTTGATTAATACACCACGATGTTAGTAATGTCTTCATAAGCCACATGAGGACATCCCCATGAAGAAGCGTTTTTCCGACGAACAGATCATCAGTATCCTCCGCGAGGCTGAAGC
>NZ_JAHXYO010000042.1:0-5197 GCF_019969905.1 Rahnella sp. GSA61A
TGGTGATACCACGAGCTTTTTCTTCTGGTGCGTTATCGATCTGGTCGAATGCGCGTGCAGAACCGCCGTAGGTTTTAGCCAGAACGGTAGTGATTGCTGCAGTCAGGGTAGTTTTACCGTGGTCAACATGGCCGATAGTACCAACGTTAACGTGCGGTTTGTTACGTTCAAATTTTTCTTTAGACATCGATTGTCCCTCTAAGACACGGTTAAATCGGTGGTATCACCACATCAACCAAGCATTTGCTTGACGAATTAGTTTACAGAAAGAAAATCAGGAGGGAGAATTTGGAAGTGGTGCTGATAGGCAGATTCGAACTGCCGACCTCACCCTTACCAAGGGTGCGCTCTACCAACTGAGCTATATCAGCACATACTTGGAGCGGGCAGTGGGAATCGAACCCACATCATCAGCTTGGAAGGCTGAGGTAATAGCCATTATACGATGCCCGCATCCTGGAACTCGGCTACCTGATTGTTCTGAAGAACTTGAAGACGGGGAAAAGGACGTGAGACACTTAATTCCTCACCTTCACCTGAAGCGACTCTTTCACTTCAAGCTGCCTCATTACTAAGGCTTGTATGGTGGTGGGGGAAGGATTCGAACCTTCGAAGTCGATGACGGCAGATTTACAGTCTGCTCCCTTTGGCCGCTCGGGAACCCCACCTAATTGTTAAGTACTTGAATGGTGCCGGCACCAAGAGTCGAACTCGGGACCTACTGATTACAAGTCAGTTGCTCTACCAACTGAGCTATGCCGGCATCAAGTGCTGCGCATTCTATGGAGACTTTACGGGGTATGCAACAAAAAAATTGCATGTTTTGCACTATCGCTCATGTTTTATTCAAAAAGTAAGCTTTTTCCCTTTTTCCGCTGTTTAAGGGGTGAAAATATATCCAAAAGTGCGACTTCTTCATACCTGTCTGAGCAAGATATGAACCACTTTCCTACACTTCATTAATGAAATAAATCCTTCGCAGAGCTTAACCGTCTCATTTATGCACTGAAAATGTGCTTTTGCCTCACAAATGAACATCAAAAGGCATTTCTTTATCAGTTACACCTGATTTCAAGGCCATTTATATTGGCGCAATTCTTGCAATCTTCATTGCGTACGCACTGTTTTGTTATTTTAAGGAGTGCAGCTATGAAAATTGTCATGCTCAACGCCGCAACATTGCCTGTTTATAGAGATGAACTGGCACAACTTCTCATCGAAGCCAACAGTACAGGCGCTTGCGTGGGGTTCCCGCACGTCACCGGACAAAGAGAGGCGGAAGACTCTTTTCATGATTTACGCCCTGCACTAACTCAAAATGAGCGACTGCTTTGGATCGCCAGAGATGAACAAGGTGTCATTGGGACCGTTCAGCTCGATCTGGCCCATTCTCCGGATTTACCTCATCAGGCCGAAGTGAGTACTTTGCTGGTCTGTGCCCGTGCGAGACGACGCGGCGTCGGTCGTCTGTTAATGCGTGCACTGGAAAATACCGCACAGAACCTGCGTTGCTCCGTTCTGTCTTCAGATATGCAGTCAGGTTCGGACGCCGAAGCTTTCTATCGGGCTCAGGGTTATCGCTGTGCGACACTCAGGCAAGACTCAGCCCGTTACAGCAGAAAAAATGAAGTAGTCTATTACAAACAACTACCGCCCTTCACCTGCGCCTCTCACCCCCTCTTTTAGTCTGTGAAAGTGCGGTGAGTATTTCATCGCACTTTCACAGACTTTCCTCACTTGCATAAGTTTCTCAAAAATTTTTAAACTCAATCAAAGAAATCGATAAGTTATAAGAAAAAGATCTCCCTCAAAAATTAAGGTGTCTATAATATGCTGCTGGTTTACTGTCTGGAGTTGGCGTGATCGCCTTTCCTGACCTGCGCTAACAGGCAGACTTTAACTTATGAAAAAAAGAGACCCATCTTTGGCAACTCCTTATCTGCAGTTTGATCGTACGCAGTGGGCAGCCTTACGTGATTCAGTACCACTCACGCTCAAAGAGGCTGAAGTGGTGAACCTGAAAGGCATAAACGAGGATTTATCCCTCGAGGAAGTCGCGCAGATCTATCTGCCACTTTCACGCCTTCTCAATTTTTACATCAGTTCCAACCTGCGCCGACAAGCCGTGCTTGAGCAGTTCCTCGGTACAGATGGACAGAAAATTCCTTATATCATTGGAATTGCTGGGAGTGTAGCGGTAGGTAAAAGCACGACAGCCCGCGTCCTCCAGGCATTATTAAGCCGTTGGCCAGAGCATCGCTCAGTAGAGCTGATCACCACAGATGGTTTTCTCTATCCCAATAAGACGCTCCAGGAGCGTGGGATCATGAAGAAAAAAGGGTTCCCTCAATCTTACGATATGCACCAGCTGGTGAATTTCGTTTCAGAGGTTAAGTCAGGCGCACGGCATGTTACCGCGCCAGTTTATTCACATCTGATCTATGATGTGATACCCGATGGCAATAAAGTTATTGAGCAGCCAGATATTTTGATCCTTGAAGGGCTGAATGTCTTACAAAGTGGCATGGATTATCCTCATGATCCACATCGTGTATTTGTTTCCGACTTTGTCGATTTCTCTATATACGTTGACGCACCTGAAAATTTATTGCAGAGCTGGTATATCAATCGTTTCTTGAAATTCCGTCAAGGCGCTTTCTCAGACCCAGATTCTTATTTCCACCATTATGCAAAATTGCCAGAAGAAGAAGCTGTGAATATTGCGACACAGTTATGGAATGAGATTAACGGTTTGAATTTAAAGGAGAATATTCTCCCAACCCGTGAAAGAGCCAGCCTAATCTTGACGAAAAGTGCTAATCACGCTGTTGAAAGTGTTCGGCTGAGAAAATAAATTTACTGTCGTTAACGAATAAAGGAGAGCCTGATACTCTCCTTTATTTTAGTCAGATACCGCGCAGTGAAATCTCACCGCCAATATAAGGTTTAACTACCGCATCCTGTTCAAGCAACAAAGCACCCTGCGGATCAATCCCGCGCTCGATACCATGAATTTCCTGGTCACCGATGAGTAATTTAACCTGACGATCAAGGAAATTATCTAAACCACGCCAGCGGGGAATAAAAGGTGCTAATCCTTCCTGTTCGAAATGTAATAATGCTGACCTTAACTCTTTCAGCAGCATTGCTGTGAGTTCATTGCGGTCAATATTAACACCCGCCTCCTGCAAATTTATCCATCCCTGAGTGATGGCGTCAGAAGCCGGTTCACGCATTTTGAGGTTAATGCCCGCGCCGATAACCAACTGTGCCGCATCGCCGGTTTTACCTGTCAGTTCAACCAGTATCCCAGCCAGCTTACGGTCATTAAGATAAAGATCATTTGGCCATTTCACCCGTACATCTTTAGCTCCAAGGCGCTGAAGCACCTCAGCCATGACAATCCCGATAACCAGGCTTAGCCCCATTGCGGCGGCAGGCCCTTGTTCCAGCTTCCAGTACATAGAAAGATAAAGATTACTGCCAAAAGGTGAGAACCATTTTCGCCCGCGACGTCCCCGGCCGGCCTGCTGATATTCCGCAACACATGCGTCGCCAGAGCTTAATTCGCCAATTCGGTCTAAAAGATACTGATTGGTTGAATCAATAACGGACAGAACTCTGACCTGACCCGCCGGAAGCAGCTTGAGGATTTTCTCCTCGTCGAGCAGTTGGATAGGATATGGCAGGCTATAACCTTTGCCCGGCACTGTAAATATATCAACGCCCCAGTCACGTACCGTCTGGATGTGTTTATTAATTGCTGCACGGCTCATGCCAATGACTGTACCTAACTGCTCACCGGAATGAAATTCACCATCAGCCAAAATGGAGATCAGTTGCAGAGGAACGGTAATATCTTTCATGACAGCGCACCCACGGCGTCCACTTCACCCTTCGCGGCGATAAAACGAACCTCTGGTTCAAGCCAGATACCAAATTTCTCTGCAACAACATCACGTACATATTTAGCCAATGCACGTACATCAGCGCTGCTCGCATGATCTTTATTAATCAGTACTAACGCCTGTTTATCGTGAACTGCTGCGCCGCCAACGGTAAAACCTTTCAAACCAGCCTGTTCAATCAACCATCCGGCAGCAAGTTTAATTTGCCCATTAGCTTGTGGATAAGACGGCATAGAAGGATATTCGTTGCTGATTTTCTCTGCCACAGAAGCGTCAACAGCAGGGTTCTTGTAGAAACTCCCCGCATTGCCGGTAATGGCGGGGTCAGGTAATTTGCTCTGCCGCATCGCGCAAACTAAATCAAAGATCTGACGGGGGCTAACAGTCTCAGGATCTAAGCGAGTCAGCTCCCCATAAGTCAATTTCGGCTGCCATTGTTTTGTCAGCTTCAGGCCTACGGCAATAATGGCATACCCTTCTTTATAGGAATGTTTAAATATACTCTCGCGATAACCAAACTGGCATTCGTCGGATTGCACGCGGATGACCTTTTCGCTCTGCAAATCCAAAACATCCACATAACCACAGATACTCTGCAGTTCGACACCATATGCACCTATGTTTTGAATAGGAGCAGAACCTACGCATCCGGGAATTAAAGCAAGATTTTCCAGACCCGGAATATCATGCTCTAATGCATAACAAACCAATTGATGCCAATTCTCACCAGCCCCCACATGCAACAGCCATTCCTCTGCATTTTCATCCAGCTCAATACCTTTGATCCGGTTCAGCACTACTGACCCTGCAAAATTCTCCAGGAAAAGAACATTACTTCCTTCGCCTAAAAGTAAAAAAGGCTGCTCCTTTTCCTTCGCTGATTTCCAGGCTGCTATGAGTTGTTCAGTGTTCTGGACATGCGTGATTTCAGCAGCATAAGCCGCCAGAGAAAAAGTATTCAGGGATTGAAGAGAAGTGTCGCCAATCGACATAGCAATATTACTCATGAGTGACTTATTTGTGCTTAGTTTAACCGATCCGATATCCTGATACGCAGAGTTTTATAAGTTGGGGTGGGCCTAAAGACCAATAAACAAAGTCCATGCAGAGCTAAATTCCGCATAGCTAAAAGCCCCGCACTTTCGTACGGGGCTTTCCACTTATTTGATGCCTGGCAGTTCCCTACTCTCGCATGGGGAGACCCCACACTACCATCGGCGCTACGGCGTTTCACTTCTGAGTTCGGCATGGGGTCAGGTGGGACCACCGCGCTACTGCCGCCAGGCAAA
>NZ_JAHXYO010000043.1:0-4708 GCF_019969905.1 Rahnella sp. GSA61A
GGGGGCAGTGAGATTGATAATACCGAGAGCTTGTGAAAGTTCCATTTAAAAAGGGTCCATGATGAGCATGAACCCTTTTTACACGAGCCACCGGATCGGTCAACTGATCCTTAAACGATCGGCATTAGCCTTCGGGTCGCCTTTTTTATGCCACGCCTGGCGGAAGCTGCTTATAATTCGTTTAGGTTCTGTTGATGTTCGGCACACCTGCGTTGACCTGAGGTTGATTAAAATGTTTCTGAATCATTTACAATCGCACTCAGAATGTTTAATCCATTTTTCGCGCTGTCAGGATAAGGAATCACCATGCGAATTTTAGTCATTGAAGATAACGCACTGTTACGTCATCACCTCTCAGTGCAGCTGCGGGAAATGGGCCATCAGGTCGATGCGGCAGAAGACGCCAAAGAAGCAGACTATTTTCTGCATGAGCATGCGCCTGATATCGCCATTGTTGACCTCGGCTTGCCTGGTGAAGATGGCCTGAGCCTGATCCGCCGCTGGCGAAGTCATCAGAACAATCTGCCGATTCTGGTGCTGACCGCCCGCGAAAGCTGGCAGGATAAAGTCGCAGTGCTGGAAGCCGGTGCGGATGATTACGTCACTAAGCCATTCCATCTGGAAGAAGTGCTGGCGCGCATGCAGGCGCTGATGCGCCGTAACAGCGGTCTCGCCTCACAGGTGATCACGCTGCAACCTTTCCAGATTGATCTGTCACGTCGTGAACTGACCGTCAATGAGCAGCCGATTAAACTGACCGCTTTCGAATACACGATTATCGAGACACTGATCCGCAATGCGGGAAAGGTGGTCAGCAAGGACTCTCTGATGCTTCAGCTCTATCCGGATGCCGAGCTGCGTGAAAGTCACACCGTCGATGTTCTGATGGGCCGTCTGCGCAAAAAACTGCAGGCAGAACACCCGGTTGATGTGATAACGACCGTACGTGGTCAGGGTTACCGTTTCGACATCAGGCCATAATCATCGTCATGTTCAAAGGACGCTTCATGAAAGGACGTCGTACCCGGAACCCCTTCTCCCTTCGCGTCCGCTTTATGATGGCGACCGCTGCGGTGGTACTTACCCTGTCGCTGGCCTACGGGCTGGTGGCCGTGGTGGGTTACATGGTGAGTTTCGACAAAACCGCCTACCGGCTCCTGCGCGGCGAAAGTAACCTCTTCTTCAGCCTTGCACAATGGCGCGACGGCAAGCTGACTATCAACGTTCCACCTGATCTCGACCTCAACACGCCGACGCTGGTGTTCATTTACGACGCAGACGGAAAACTGTTATGGGCCGAGCGCCGCATCCCTGAGCTCGAAGCGCATATCGATAAAGCGTGGATGAATAAACCCGGCTTCTATGAGCTGGATACCGACACGCAAATCAGCAGCGAAGTACTGGGCAACAACCCGCAAGCGCAGGATAAGTTGAAGGATTACGACGATACCGACGCCAACGCGATGACCCACTCCATTGCGGTCAATACCTATAATGCAACCTCGCGCCTGCCGGCGCTGAACATTGTGGTGGTCGATACCATTCCGCAGGAATTACAGCGATCTGATCTTGTCTGGGAATGGTTCAGCTATGTCTTACTGGCGAACCTGCTGCTGGTGGTGCCTTTGTTATGGCTGGCAGCTTACTGGAGCCTGAGGCCAATCAAAGAACTGATCCATCAGGTCGCCGAACTGGAAACCCACGAGCGGGAATCACTGGATGAAAACCCGCCACGTGAACTGCGCGGTCTGGTGCGTAACCTGAATATTTTGCTGCACGGGGAGCGTGGCCGTTATGATCGTTACCGCACCACGCTGGCTGACCTGACGCACAGCCTGAAAACGCCGCTGGCTGTCTTGCAGTCCACCCTGCGTGCACTGCGCAATGGTAAACAGATGACCATTGAAGATGCCGAGCCGGTGATGCTTGAGCAAATCAGCCGCATCTCACAGCAGATTGGCTATTACCTGCATCGCGCGACATTGCGCTCCGAACAAAACCTGCTGATCCGTGAAGTTCACTCCGTCCCGGCGATCCTCGACGGATTATGTTCGGCGTTGAATAAGGTTTATCAGCGTAAAGGCGTGGTGATCACGGTGGATATTTCACCGGAAATCACCTTTGTGGGCGAAAAAAATGACTTCATGGAAGTGATGGGTAATGTGATAGACAACGCCTGCAAATACTGTCTGGAGTTTGTCGAAATCAGTGCCGTCCATACCGAGAATCAGTTGGTGATCCTGATTGAAGACGATGGCCCGGGTATTCCGGTAAGTAAGCGCGAGGTGATTTTCCAGCGCGGGCAGCGGGCAGATACCTTGCGTCCGGGACAAGGGCTGGGGTTATCGCTCGCCAACGACATCATTGAACAGTACGACGGCAAAATTATCATTGGTGACAGCCCGCTTGGCGGCGCCAGCATGCGCGTTTGTTTTGGTCTGCAACAAGGCATTGAACTGGAATAACGTTCTCCCCCGATTATTTTGCCAGCAAATTTCGGCGCAATCTTAAGCATAGTGCGAAATTTGCTGGCAATTGCCCAACTCAGCCGCAACACCTTCCGTTATAATCATTTACAGACTCTTCTCTTCCTTATCACCCTCCATTTAATGCAAGGGAAATACTATGGATTACCAACTCGACCTAGACTGGAATGATTTCCTGCAGCGTTACTGGCAAAAGCGTCCTGTGGTGTTAAAACGCGGCTTTAAAAATTTCGTCGATCCGATCTCTCCGGACGAACTGGCTGGTCTGGCGATGGAAAATGAGGTGGACAGCCGTCTGGTGAGCAATCAGGACGGCAAGTGGAATGTCAGCCACGGGCCGTTTGAAAGTTACGATCATCTGGGTGAAACGGGCTGGTCAGTTCTGGTTCAGGCGGTCGACCACTGGCATGAACCCTCTTCCCATCTGATGACGCCATTTCGCCACATTCCTGACTGGCGCATGGACGATTTGATGATTTCCTTCTCGGTGCCCGGCGGTGGTGTTGGCCCGCATCTGGATCAGTACGACGTATTTATTATTCAGGGCACTGGCCGCCGCCGCTGGCGTGTGGGCGAGAAAGTCGCCATGAAACAACATTGCCCGCATCCTGATTTGCTGCAGGTCGAGCCGTTCGAGGCGATTATTGATGAAGAACTTGAACCGGGCGACATCGTCTACATTCCGCCGGGCTTCCCACATGATGGCTATTCGCTGGAAAACTCCCTCAACTATTCCGTCGGTTTCCGTGCGCCAAACGCCCGTGAGATGGTCAGTGGTTTTGCAGATTTCGTGCTTTCCCGCGAGCTGGGCAGCCACCGTTACAGCGATCCGGAACTGGTTGAACGTGAACATCCGGCCGAAGTGCAACCGGCTGAGCTGGATAAACTGCGCGGCATGATGCTGGATCTGATTGGTAATCCGGCGCATTTCAACAGCTGGTTTGGCGAGTTTATTTCCCAGTCGCGTCATGAGCTGGATCTGGCACCGCCGGAACCGCCTTATCAGCCGGGTGAAATTTATGAACTGCTGGAGTCGGGTGAAACGCTGGAACGTCTGGGCGGTCTTCGCGTGCTGCGCGTGGGTGATACCTGTTATGTCAATGGCGAAGCCATGACCACGGAACATATCGGCGCAGTAGATGCGATTGCCCGCCATAAAACCGTAACCAAAGACATGCTTGGCGATGCGCTGGACGATCCTTCATTCCTTGCGTTGCTGTCTGCGCTGGTAAACAGCGGTTACTGGTACTTTAACGACTGATATTAAGAGCTATTTAATCTTATTATTAATACAGGATGCTTCGGCATTCTGTATTAATTAAGAAATTTAATATTTTAGTTATTAATGGCTAACCGGTAAAGAATAGTTAATTCACATTAGTCAACATCTTTTAAACTTTATAATCAGGGAATATATTTCATTACCAACACCCGGTTATTAAAGGCCAGACATATTCTTCACACAGTTGTTCACGAAAAAAAATGAGTTAACTCAAACCCATACCTTTGCCTGTTATCCCCTCCCGAAACCTGAAGCAAGAAAATCCGAGCTCTACATAAATCGAAATATCTCACCTGAAATAACTCGAAGACTATACGATACAATTAATAAGCACATAGTTCGCGACATCCGCAGGTTTGGTAAGTCCGCCATGAATCCGAGTATGCTGGCCGATTTCTCCCGAATGAGTTATTTTATTGATAACAAAAAATATCCGTTCCTGGTAATGACATTCAATCTAAAACTAACTTTTCCACTCAGATCGTTGAACCCAAATATCTAATGGATTCAGGAATATATCGGCTCGCTGTCTTCTTTCCTGCATCAGGGTATTTTTCCTGGTTTTTTTGCGCTGTGGATAACTGGAAGGCCAGTGATGACCGCAAGTAGGAAATCGCTATGGTTCTCTGGAGAGAAATAGAACCGCCACCAGCTTTTATATCTCCAGCACAGGCATGATTAAGTTAGTTACTCAGGCACATATTTCAAACATTCTACTCAGAAATAACAACATTAGAATGGTGGATAAAAAACGTAGCCAGTTTCACTTACAGCTCTCATGCCGGGCAGTAGCCATGCCAGACAAAGGTTGATCATATATGGACGCCCCGGGTGTTACAAGTACTGGTTCGATACGGTTTGCGACCATATATCCGGCGTCGTTAGTGGGTTAATTTACCCGCGCCATGATGTTATCCGAGCCCTGTTTCCTTATCACTAC
>NZ_JAHXYO010000044.1:0-4249 GCF_019969905.1 Rahnella sp. GSA61A
TACAGCAACGCAGCGATGCTAAAACTGCCCTCGAGACGTGAGCGTGAATATGTCAGGGAAGTGAGAGAAAAAAGGTCGAAATATCCCTTAAAAAACAATGCCGGTCACCTTAAGTGACCGGCATTAGGCCGAAGCCCCTTTGACGATTATCCTCACATTCCGGTGGTCAAGCACCGGAAGCGTAAGAATTACAGTACGTCGATTGCGTTCAGTTCTTTGAATGCCAGTTCCAGGCGAGTCACCATGGAAGACTGTGCAGAACGCAGCCATACGCGCGGGTCATAGAATTTCTTGTTAGGTTTGTCCGCGCCTTCCGGGTTACCCAACTGACCTTGCAGGTAAGCTTCGTTTTTCTTGTAGAACTGCAGGATACCGTCCCAGTTAGCCCACTGAGTGTCGGTATCGATGTTCATTTTGATAACACCGTAACCTACAGATTCTTTGATTTCTGCTGCAGTAGAACCGGAACCGCCGTGGAATACGAAGTTCAAGCTGTTGTGTGGCAGGTTATGTTTCTTACACACGTATTCCTGAGAATCACGCAGGATCGTTGGAGTCAGTTTAACGTTACCTGGTTTGTAAACACCGTGTACGTTACCGAATGACGCAGCGATAGTGAAACGCGGGCTGATGGCGTTCAGTTTTTCGTATGCATAATCAACGTCTTGCGGTTGAGTGTACAGTGCAGATGCGTCCATATGGCTGTTGTCTACGCCATCTTCTTCACCGCCGGTACAACCCAGTTCGATTTCCAGAGTCATGTCGATTTTTGCCATGCGAGCTAAATACTTGCTGCAAATTTCGATGTTTTCTTCCAGAGACTCTTCAGACAGGTCGATCATGTGAGAAGAGAACAGTGGTTTACCGGTTTTCGCGTAGTGAGCTTCACCCGCGTCCAGCAGTCCGTCGATCCATGGCAGCAGTTTTTTCGCGCAGTGGTCGGTGTGCAGGATAACTGGCACGCCGTAATGTTCTGCCATCTGATGCACATGGTGTGCGCCAGAGATTGCACCCAGGATTGCCGCGCCTTGTGGCACGTCAGTTTTCAGGCCTTTACCGGCGATGAAAGCAGCGCCACCGTTAGAGAACTGAACGATAACCGGTGAACGGACTTTCGCAGCAGCTTCGAGAACGGCGTTGATAGAGTCGGTGCCTACGCAGTTAACCGCTGGCAGAGCAAATTTGTTTTCTTTAGCAATAGCGAAAACTTTCTGTACATCATCACCAGTGATAACGCCTGGTTTTACGAAATCAAAAATTTTAGACATAGTTCTTTGTCCTGTATTCGTCGGCCGTAGATGGATTGAATCGGTTTGCTATGTCGCGCGGGCTCCACTGTGCAGCCCCCCGCGCGGCAAAGAAGAACGGACAGCATTATGCTCCCCGTTCAGGGTTCATTACTTCTTAGCACGCTCTTCCAGCATCACAACCGCTGGCAGTGCTTTCCCTTCAACGAATTCCAGGAATGCGCCACCGCCAGTGGAGATATAGGAAATTTTGTCAGCGATACCGAACAAATCGATAGCTGCCAGTGTGTCGCCGCCGCCTGCGATAGAGAATGCATCGCTGTCAGCAATAGCCTGCGCCACAATTTCGGTCCCTTTACGGAAGTTAGGGAACTCGAACACGCCTACAGGACCATTCCACAGAATGGTTTTAGCGTTTTTAATGATCTCAGCCAGGCGGTATGCAGACTCATCGCCCATGTCGAGAATTTGTTCGTCATCTTTGATGTCTTTAACAGACTTCACCGTTGCAACGGCTGTTTCAGAGAACTCAGTCGCCACGCGAACATCGGTAGGAACAGGAATGTCGCAGGTTTCCAGCAATTTGCTTGCGGTGCCGACCAGGTCTGCTTCGTACAGGGATTTACCGACGTTGTTGCCTTGAGCAGCCACGAAGGTGTTCGCGATACCACCGCCAACGATCAGCTGGTCAGCGATTTTAGACAGGGAATCCAGAACGGTCAGTTTGGTAGAAACTTTAGAACCGCCAACGATAGCCACCATCGGACGTGCCGGGTTACCCAGCGCTTTACCCAGTGCTTCCAGTTCTGCAGACAGCAGCGGACCGGCACAGGCGATCGGAGCAAATTTGCCCACGCCGTGAGTAGAAGCTTGCGCGCGGTGCGCGGTACCAAATGCGTCCATCACATAGATGTCACACAGGGCAGCATATTTTTTGGACAGGGCTTCGTCGTCTTTCTTTTCGCCTTTGTTAAAGCGAACGTTTTCCAGAACCACCAGCTCACCTTCGGCAACTTCAACACCATCAAGGTAATCTTTCGCCAGACGTACTGGGGATTTCAGATGCTCTTTCAGGTAATTAACAACCGGCAGCAGAGAAAACTCTTCGTTATATTCGCCTTCAGTCGGACGACCCAGATGCGAGGTAACCATCACGCGTGCGCCTTGTTTCAGGGCAATTTCGATGGTTGGTAAAGAAGCGCGGATACGTGCATCTGACGTTACTTTGCCATCTTTAACTGGCACGTTCAGATCGGCACGGATTAGTACGCGTTTACCCGCTAAATCCAGATCGCTCATCTTAATAACAGACATGGTGAATCCTCTCGTTGATTCTCTTTAAAGTTGCTTGAAGGCCGTTTCGGTCGGGAGACCGGAACAGCCGTACTAGAAACCGCTAGCGGACATTGCCAATGTTGTATCCAACATTCGGTTGGCAAAACCCCACTCGTTATCGCACCAGACCAGTGTCTTAATCAGGTGCTGTCCACTTACCCGCGTCTGCGTTCCATCTACGATGGCGCTATGGGGATCATGGTTAAAATCTGTCGAGACTAATGGTAGTTCGGTATAGTCAACAATACCACGAAAAGCACCTGTTGCAGCCTTTTGCAGCAACTGGTTAACCTCGCCTACCGTCACAGAACCCTCGACAAATACACTCAGATCAATGGCTGTGACATTGATTGTCGGCACACGCACCGAGATCGCTTCAAAGCGATCGCAGAATTTGGGCATGATGCGTGTGATCCCTGCGGCCAGCTTGGTATCGACCGGGATAATGGACTGGCTGGCGGCGCGCGTACGGCGTAAATCCGCATGGTACGCATCGATAACCGGTTGGTCATTCATTGAGGAATGGATGGTCGTTACCGTGCCGGACTCAATGCCAAAAGCATCGTCGAGCAGTTTGATCACAGGGATAATACAGTTGGTGGTGCAGGACGCATTGGACACAATGCGGTGCTGACGTTCGAGCAACTGGTGGTTCACACCGTAAACCACCGTGGCGTCAAGATCATGAGCGCCCGGATGCGCGAACAGAATTTTTTTGGCGCCAGCCGCAAGCTGGGCTTCACCGTCTGCACGGCTGCCATAAACGCCAGTGCAATCAAGCACGACGTCAATGCTCAGTTCGCCCCACGGCAACTGGCTGGCATCAGACTGATGAAGTAAACGGATGGAGTCATCGCCGACGTAAAGGTTTTCACCTTCCTGGCGGACATCCCAGGCAAAGCGCCCGTGGCTGGAGTCGTATTTAAGCAGATGTGCCATGCCTTCAGGGCTGGCGATTTCATTGATGGCAATGACGGAGATTTCCGCCCGACGCCCGGATTCGTATAACGCGCGCAATACGCTACGGCCAATGCGACCAAAGCCATTAATTGCAATACGTATTGGCATACATCTCCCTGTTACACGGTTGTTACTCAATATCAGTAACACCTATAGTAATGCAGCGTGCGTTTACGGTGAATCACCATCATCATCTGTCCGCACAATGCATGCGGCAGAAAAGTTTCAGTTTCAGGCACGATAACAACCTGGTGACGATGTTAAGCTCAAATAGCCTGACTGAAACGGTTCAGCTGAGAATAAACCAAACGATGAATAAAAGGAATAATTCGTAGAACAACCCCGCATTAATCGCGCCGATCGCTGAAAAAAACACCAGTCAATTCTGTATATTCACAGTGATTTTACTTTTTCGTCACCTTTTCGACAGTGATTTTTCGCAAAAAATGACCGAATGAAACATTTTCAGAATGCAGGCAGTGTAACCGAGTCCGCATCAGAAGGGTTTGACCTGCGTCATTTCGTACGAAACTGAGAACCGGCGCATGAAAATGCAGGCGAAAAAAAAGCACCCGAAGGTTAATGCCGATCGTTTAAGGATCAGTTGACCGATCCGGTGGCTCGTGTAAAAAGGGTTCATGCTCATCATGGACCCTTTTTAAATGGAACTTTCACAAGCTCTCGGTATTATCAATCTTACTGCCCCC
>NZ_JAHXYO010000045.1:0-3946 GCF_019969905.1 Rahnella sp. GSA61A
GGGGGCAGTAAGATTGATAATACCGAGAGCTTGTGAAAGTTCCATTTAAAAAGGGTCCATGATGAGCATGAACCCTTTTTACACGAGCCACCGGATCGGTCAACTGATCCTTAAACGATCGGCATTAACCTCCGGGTCGCCTTTTCCGTTTACCGCGCAGGTTTATAACGCGTCGTGCAAAGAACTGTGGAAACTCAGTTTGCCTTCCACCGGCTGCATTCTGGCGCGGGCCAGGGTTTTCAGCGGCTGGAAAGGGATCTCAGCGATTCGCAGTTCTGTGCCTTCCGGCAAGGTATTGATGAAGTTGCGTAATGCACTGACGCCACCGGCATCGAGTACGGCAACGCGATCCCATACCAGAATGATCACTTTCTTGCCTTCGCTGCGCACCTGCAATTCACTGAAGATACGTTCCGCCGCAGCAAAGAACAGCGGGCCATTGATACGCAGCACCAGCGTATCTTCCGGTATGTCGGCCATCACTTCCGTCAGGCGGGTGAGTTTGGCGATACGGCGCATAAACAGCAGCGACGCCATCACGATACCTGCGGTAATCGCAATCACCATGTCGAACAGTACCGTCAGGCTCATGCAGGTCAGCATCACCATAATGTCGTCTTTCGGTGCACGGCGCAGTAAATCCACCACTTTATGCGCTTCGCTCATATTCCACGCCACCATCAGCAATAACGCCGCCATCGCCGCCAGCGGCAGCCATGAAAGCAACGGTGCGAGAATGAGCAGGGCGAGGATCACCAGCAGCGAGTGAATAATGGCCGAGACCGGAGATGTTGCACCGGCGCGAACGTTAGCCGCGGAGCGCGCAATCGCCGCTGTAGCGGTGATGCCGCCAAAGAAAGGGCTAACCATGTTGCCGATACCCTGACCGATCAGTTCGTTATCCGAATGGTGTTTTTTGCCGGTCATACCATCGAGAACCACGGCGCAGAGCAACGATTCAATTGCGCCCAGCATTGCCATGGAAAACGCAGCGGGCAGCAGCGCCTGCACCAGAGACCAGCTCAGTCCGCTGCCATCGGATTGAGTCCACGGCAGGGCGAATTGCGGCAAAATAGGCGGAATGCCGTTGCCCTGCGAACCGTCAGGCAGCAGGAAGTGAAAGCGTGAACCTATGGTGGCGACAGGGTGTCCTGCCTGCATGAAAATGGCCATCACCGCGCAACCCGCCAGCAGAGCCGGAAGATGGCCGGGCACGCGCAATCCCAGTTTTGGCCAGAGGATTAATATACCGAGCGTCACGATCCCTATCGCGGCATCGCCGATATCCAGCGTTGGCAGCGCCATGACCAGCGCCGCAACTTTACTCAGATAATGTTCCGGCACCGTTGCCATCGTCAGGCCAAAGAAATCTTTAAATTGCATGGTGCCGATGGTGATCGCAATACCGGACGTAAAGCCGAGCGTGACAGGCAGCGGTATGTATTCGATCAACCGGCCAAATCGCGCCAGCCCCATGAAGAGGAGCATAAAACCAGACATCAGCGTAGCCAGCAATAAACCGGACAAACCGAACTGTTGTGAGACTGGATAGAGAATGACAACAAACGCCGCCGTCGGGCCGGAAACACTGAAACGTGATCCTCCGAAAACAGCGATGACAATCCCGGCAATGGCCGACGTATACAGCCCGTATTGCGGCGGTACACCGCTGCCAATGGCCAGCGCCATGGCCAGCGGGATGGCGATGATCCCCACGGTGACGCCAGCAATGGCATCTTTGAGTAAGCGTTGAAGCGTATATTTTTCACGAAAACAGGCGTCTATCAGTGCGCTGAAAGGCCTGATATGGCGTCTTCCTGAAGTATTCATAGGATGTAAATCACCTGACAGAAGAATGGATATTAACCCGGTATTCCTTCACCGGAAAAACGGTAGCCTACGCCTTTCAGGGCCACTACGCGTAGACATAAATCAAGCCTTGCTTACACAAAGGCGTGTTGCCGCCCTTATAGTGTAATTGTTCGCCATGTGATGTGCCGCCAGATATTTCATGCGTGAATATAATTATGGCATTCATCATCTGTATTTAACTTAATACCCGAAATCAGCCTGAAAAAGCCCGGGAGGATGCATTTATCTGTGCCGGACATACGGTAATGATGTAGTTAAAAATAATCCCGGCAACCGGATAGGCAGCTGATGAATCAGCGGATCTACACGAAAAACGCCCGATGCAGACGAAGGCTATAGTCTGCATCAGGATTGGTTTTGGTCTCTCCCCATTTACCTGCTACGGGTGAGGCATAAACTCTGCCAGCGGATACTTTTGCTTTCCTCGGTCATCAAGGTTGGAAGGGCTTAACCAACTTTCCATGGCCCGACGGATCCCATCCCACTCCTCGTTAATAATGGAGTACCAGCGGATGTCACGGCTATGCCCCTTCGAGACTTGTGTCCGTCTGAGCGTACCTTCATAGGTAAATCCAAGTCTTTCAGCCGCACTGATGGCGGCCTGATGCAGGCTGTCACATTTCCAACCGCACCGGCGATACTGGAGTGTTTCCAGGGTGTAAGAGAGTAAAAGAAATATGGCTTCTGTGCTGCACAAGGTCCGTTTCATAAGTGGTGACCAGTTAACCCAGCCAATTTCTACAGATCCGTTATCAGGGTCCATTCGTTGCAACGCGAGAAAGCCCGTGGCCTTACCCGTGGACAAATTAATCACCGCGTAAAAAAGCGGATCTTTGCTTGCGGAAAGTGAGGCGATATAGTGATCGCACTGTCTGATCGTGATGGGGCGTTTAATATGAAAGTATGTCCAGTCACGTTCGTCATCGATACTGTGCCAGGCGTCAAATAAATCCCGGCTATGTTTGAGATCAATAGGCTCAAGCAGACAATATTTCCCCCTAAGTATAACTTTTTGCGGGAGCGAGCGTGGCTGCCAGTCGGGGAGTGATTGACCCAATTCTTGTCCGTAAACATTTACTTCCGTCATTATAAACCTTCATGCGTGGTTAAATTTATAAAAGTGTCGCCGGGTGACAGTAGACAAAATGAACTCAACCTGAATACAGCAAAGTGACACACCAGTGATGATAATAATCAATACGATAAATCTGGAACGCCATACATTCTTTTTGAAAGATTTCTGAAAGTCAGTTTGGTTAACATAATAAAATCCTTATTTAACATATCCATATGTTTTCTTATATTATTTTAGCATTCCCTGGTGTGGGTGCATTGTAGCTGAAATATTTATCGGTAAAAAAATAATTTACCTTAGGTCGAAATTCATTAATTATCACAAATCAAACTCAATAGTTTGATTTATATGTACTTTAATTTTCACGGTGTTATCGGGTACTATTCAAAATAGTGCGCCAAATCACAGGGATGTATTGATGTTGTGACTAGCAGGCTAATGTTAAATGACGTTGTTATTCCTCGTTTTATTATAATTTCCCTCTGCTTTATTCTGGTTTCATCATGTTATTTTTAGGTTTTTATGATTTGCGTAAATTATTTGTATTCGTTTTTTGAGTTTTCCGCGTAATGACATGTTGACAGGGCTAAATAATTAAATTGATCAGGATAATGAAAATGAGGCATACAAATTATTAAAATGTAGACTATGCTTATTAAGTTCAGGAACGTCTGGATGCAGTAGTATAAATAATGAAGTTTTTGGCGCTGATAGCCTGATGTATCAGCGCTTTTTTTTTATTTTCTATCATATTTTTATTTATTGCTCTGCCGTACGAATAAGTCTCATTCAGTCGAATATTTGGACAGTGGTAATATTATTGGTATATCAAAATCTTTAACCTTCTCACAATTAAAAGGAGCCTTGTGCGGCTAATGCCGGTCACTTAAGGTGACCGGCATTGTTTTTTAAGGGATATTTCGACCTTTTTTCTCTCACTTCCCTGACATATTCACGCTCACGTCTCGAGGGCAGTTTTAGCATCGCTGCGTTGCTGTA
>NZ_JAHXYO010000046.1:0-3292 GCF_019969905.1 Rahnella sp. GSA61A
ATTTGATGCCTGGCAGTTCCCTACTCTCGCATGGGGAGACCCCACACTACCATCGGCGCTACGGCGTTTCACTTCTGAGTTCGGCATGGGGTCAGGTGGGACCACCGCGCTACTGCCGCCAGGCAAATTCTGTTTCATTCATAACGCTCACCCTACATCAGGCTTGCACTACGAACCAATCTCGGAACTTCAGCTGAAAATCTACTTCAAGTCTCTAAAAACACCTTTGGTGTTGTAAGGTTAAGCCTCTCGGGTCATTAGTACTGGTTAGCTCAATGCATCGCTGCACTTACACACCCAGCCTATCAACGTCTTAGTCTTAAACGTCCCTTCAGGTGGCTTAAAGCCACAGGGAAGACTCATCTCGAGGCAAGTTTCGCGCTTAGATGCTTTCAGCGCTTATCTTTTCCGCATTTAGCTACCGGGCAATGCCATTGGCATGACAACCCGAACACCAGTGATGCGTCCACTCCGGTCCTCTCGTACTAGGAGCAGCCCCTCTCAATCTTCCAACGCCCACGGCAGATAGGGACCGAACTGTCTCACGACGTTCTAAACCCAGCTCGCGTACCACTTTAAATGGCGAACAGCCATACCCTTGGGACCTACTTCAGCCCCAGGATGTGATGAGCCGACATCGAGGTGCCAAACACCGCCGTCGATATGAACTCTTGGGCGGTATCAGCCTGTTATCCCCGGAGTACCTTTTATCCGTTGAGCGATGGCCCTTCCATTCAGAACCACCGGATCACTATGACCTACTTTCGTACCTGCTCGAGCCGTCACTCTCGCAGTCAAGCTAGCTTATGCCATTGCACTAACCTCACGATGTCCGACCGTGATTAGCTAACCTTCGTGCTCCTCCGTTACTCTTTAGGAGGAGACCGCCCCAGTCAAACTACCCACCAGACACTGTCCTCACCCCGGATCACGGGGCCGAGTTAGAACATCAAACATTAAAGGGTGGTATTTCAAGGTTGGCTCCACGCAGACTGGCGTCCACGCTTCAAAGCCTCCCACCTATCCTACACATCAAGGCTCAATGTTCAGTGTCAAGCTATAGTAAAGGTTCACGGGGTCTTTCCGTCTTGCCGCGGGTACACTGCATCTTCACAGCGAGTTCAATTTCACTGAGTCTCGGGTGGAGACAGCCTGGCCATCATTACGCCATTCGTGCAGGTCGGAACTTACCCGACAAGGAATTTCGCTACCTTAGGACCGTTATAGTTACGGCCGCCGTTTACCGGGGCTTCGATCAAGAGCTTCGCCTTACGGCTGACCCCATCAATTAACCTTCCGGCACCGGGCAGGCGTCACACCGTATACGTCCACTTTCGTGTTTGCACAGTGCTGTGTTTTTATTAAACAGTTGCAGCCAGCTGGTATCTTCGACTGGCTTCAGCTCCGGGAGCAAGTCCCTTCACCTACGCGCCAGCGTGCCTTCTCCCGAAGTTACGGCACCATTTTGCCTAGTTCCTTCACCCGAGTTCTCTCAAGCGCCTGAGTATTCTCTACCTGACCACCTGTGTCGGTTTGGGGTACGATTTCGTGTTACCTGGAGCTTAGAGGCTTTTCCTGGAAGCATGGCATCAGCTACTTCACCACCGTAGTGGCTCGTTATCACGCCTCAGGGTTGATATGCAACCGGATTTACCAGGTCACACCCCCTACACGCTTGAACCGGGACAACCGTCGCCCGGCCAGCCTAGCCTTCTCCGTCCCCCCTTCGCAGTAACACCAAGTGCAGGAATATTAACCTGCTTCCCATCGACTACGCTTTTCAGCCTCGCCTTAGGGGTCGACTCACCCTGCCCCGATTAACGTTGGACAGGAACCCTTGGTCTTCCGGCGTGCGGGTTTTTCACCCGCATTATCGTTACTTATGTCAGCATTCGCACTTCTGATACCTCCAGCAAACCTCACAGTTCACCTTCGACGGCTTACAGAACGCTCCCCTACCCAACAACGCCTAAGCGTCGCTGCCGCAGCTTCGGTGCATGGTTTAGCCCCGTTACATCTTCCGCGCAGGCCGACTCGACCAGTGAGCTATTACGCTTTCTTTAAATGATGGCTGCTTCTAAGCCAACATCCTGGCTGTCTATGCCTTCCCACATCGTTTCCCACTTAACCATGACTTTGGGACCTTAGCTGGCGGTCTGGGTTGTTTCCCTCTTCACGACGGACGTTAGCACCCGCCGTGTGTCTCCCGTGATAACATTCTTCGGTATTCGTAGTTTGCATCGAGTTGGTAAGCCGGGATGGCCCCCTAGTCGAAACAGTGCTCTACCCCCGAAGATGAGTTCACGAGGCGCTACCTAAATAGCTTTCGGGGAGAACCAGCTATCTCCCGGTTTGATTGGCCTTTCACCCCCAGCCACAAGTCATCCGCTAATTTTTCAACATTAGTCGGTTCGGTCCTCCAGTTAGTGTTACCCAACCTTCAACCTGCCCATGGCTAGATCACCGGGTTTCGGGTCTATACCTTGCAACTTGACGCCCAGTTAAGACTCGGTTTCCCTACGGCTCCCCTATTCGGTTAACCTTGCTACAAAATATAAGTCGCTGACCCATTATACAAAAGGTACGCAGTCACCCAACAAAGTAGGCTCCCACTGCTTGTACGTACACGGTTTCAGGTTCTATTTCACTCCCCTCGCCGGGGTTCTTTTCGCCTTTCCCTCACGGTACTGGTTCACTATCGGTCAGTCAGGAGTATTTAGCCTTGGAGGATGGTCCCCCCATATTCAGACAGGATGTCACGTGTCCCGCCCTACTCATCGAACTCACAACTTGTGCATTTTTGTGTACGGGACTATCACCCTGTACCGTGCGACTTTCCAGACGCTTCCACTAACACACAAACTGATGCTGGTTCTGGGCTCTTCCCCGTTCGCTCGCCGCTACTGGGGGAATCTCGGTTGATTTCTTTTCCTCGGGGTACTTAGATGTTTCAGTTCCCCCGGTTCGCCTCATTACACTATGTATTCATGTAATGATAATGTGTCGAAACACACTGGGTTTCCCCATTCGGGTATCGTCGGGTATAACGGTTCATATCACCTTACCGACGCTTTTCGCAGATTAGCACGCCCTTCATCGCCTCTGACTGCCTAGGCATCCACCGTGTACGCTTAGTCGCTTAACCTCACAACCCGAAGGTGTTTCCACCATCGCGCTGCGATTATTTGAGAGACTCTGTTACAGACTAATTCACCACTCGGTACTGCTACGGAGAGTGATGTTCAGCTGTAAACTTTCAATTTTCAGCTTGTTCCAGATTGTTAAAGAGCAA
>NZ_JAHXYO010000047.1:0-2296 GCF_019969905.1 Rahnella sp. GSA61A
AAATGTGAGCCGGTCACCCCGGGCGCACAGGCACCTGTTTACGCACTGCGTTAGACAGAACTAACGATGTGGTCACTGAACCATGAACCGCCAGGGCATCGACAACGGCTTCCAAATCAGCCGGTTGAGAAAAAACACAACGCACGATGAAGCAGTCCTCTCCTGTGATCCTGTCAGCTTCTATCACCTCAGGGATATCGTTAAATAACGCCAGATAGTGTTTGATGTATTGGTGGGTTGTGCGTACTCGCAGGATCGCCTGTAATCCCAGTCCAATCTCTCGCAAATTGACGCGTGCGCCGTATCCTTCAATGACGCCTGCACTTTCGAGTTTTTTGACCCGTTCGCTCATCGCTGGCTGCGAAAGGCCAATGCATTTGCCCAGAGAGGCCAGACTCTGACGTGCGTTCATTTGAAGTGCTTCCAAAATTTGCCGGTCTTTGTTGTCAAGCTCCATGCTAATCCTTTGCTCAAAATGTAGATGAATCATCGGTTAATCGGGCTGTATTTCGATGACTTGCCATTCAGGAACGATGTGTCATTCGCCTACATTATGTGAACACCTCTTTGGGAATCAAGACATGACATCTCCAATATTGCTTCTTCCGGGAATTGGCAACTCGGGCTCAGGACACTGGCAAACGCTATGGACACAAACTGACGCGTCAATGACCCTCATTTCGGGACAAGACTGGGATCATCCGGTTTGCGAAGAGTGGGTCGAAAATTTAGAAACTGCCGTCAGAAAGACCGGGCCAGACGTCATTTTAGTCGCCCATAGTCTTGGCTGCCTGCAGGTTGCAAACTGGGCACAATATAGCCGCACGGTGGTGAGAGGCGCGTTGCTGGTCGCGGTACCCGATCCCACACGCGATGTGTTTCCAGAAGAGGCTAAGGGGTTTAGTGTTCCCCGGAGTGAAAAGCGTTTCGCATTTCCGAGCATGATGATTGCCAGTTCCAATGACCCTTATGCCGATATCCATTACAGCCAGTGCTGTGCCGATGCCTGGGGCAGTAGTCTGGTCAATATCGGTGAGCGAGGGCATATCAACGCAGCCAGCGGACTCGGTGACTGGCCTCAGGGGCGTGCATGGTTAAAAGAGCTTATTGGCATGTCCATAAGCGCCTGCGGATATAAATAAATCCACTTAAAGGCTCGTTAAACACAAAAAATTCACGCCACACCTGTTACGGAAAGCTAAATGAACAATTCGTCCAACACGCCTGTCATATTTATCAACGGCTTAATAGGTACTTTGAATGATCCGAAATTTCACAGACCGCTGGGCGATCGGCCCGTTATTGCTCCTGACCTTAACGGCTACGGCGCACGCAGCGATATACCTGTAGGGAAAATAAACATCTGGGGGCAGGTGAAACGGATTTATGAGGTGATCCAGGCCGGATATCAGGGATCCGCCGTGAGCCTTGTGGGTCATTCTGTCGGGGGTGCTGTGGCCTACGCGTTTGCGCATAAATATCCCGAATGCGTTAAGGAGATTGTCAGTGTAGAAGGCAACTTCTCTCTTAAAGATGCGTTCTGGACATCCACCATCGCGAAAATGACATTAACGCAAGTCGAATCCATGTTGGCGGAGATGCAAGATTCGCCAGAAACCTGGCTGGAGGGCTCCGGAATCGATCCGCAGTCTGACAAAATACAAATCGCGACAATCTGGCTTAAACATCAGCCAGCTTCAACGCTGCTTGCCATGGCCCGGTCAGTTGTCGAGGTCACCGGGGACCCTGGCTATCAAACTCTGGTCAAAACCGTGTTTACTTCTGTCCCTGTGCATTTACTGGCGGGTGAACATTCAGCGAGTGGCTGGGATGTTCCCGACTGGGCAACTCAGCACGCGAAAAGTGTCACTGTCATGCCTTCAACGGGTCATCTCATGATGTTACAGGATCCCACAACCTTCGGCCAAAGAGTCGCAGAAATACTGAGTTGATAGCAATTAACTTCAAAACAAGCTTATTCTTTCACTTAAACATATCTTTAAGCCCATTTAGTATCCTAATTTCTAATCAACCTCTTCATCATAGGAGTGAGTAAATTGAAAATTGATTGGCATAGCTCATTACTGACCAGTGCCACTAGCATTGATAAAAACTACAAAAATACGCAAAACGTTCGTCGTTTCATGATTAAGGAGTGTGGCGAAGATTTTCGATTCGATCGTGAATTTATGATGTGGATACGTAATGATGATCCAAAAACTTTGGGTGATGTTGTAAATGAGTGGAAGCGCAGACATTCGTTTTAATAAGCCGGGGTCAGCGCCTCGCTCACAGC
>NZ_JAHXYO010000048.1:0-1698 GCF_019969905.1 Rahnella sp. GSA61A
TCGGTGGCAAAAAATATCAAGTCTTAGAGTGACCAAGCAGTAATTCATTTAGTTGAATTATTACGAAGTAATCTCTGAGCACCGCTTCACTTGTTGAAGCAAATCGAACTTTTAATTGAAGAGTTTGATCATGGCTCAGATTGAACGCTGGCGGCAGGCCTAACACATGCAAGTCGAGCGGCAGCGGAAAGTAGCTTGCTACTTTGCCGGCGAGCGGCGGACGGGTGAGTAATGTCTGGGAAACTGCCTGATGGAGGGGGATAACTACTGGAAACGGTAGCTAATACCGCATGACCTCGAAAGAGCAAAGTGGGGGATCTTCGGACCTCACGCCATCGGATGTGCCCAGATGGGATTAGCTAGTAGGTGAGGTAATGGCTCACCTAGGCGACGATCCCTAGCTGGTCTGAGAGGATGACCAGCCACACTGGAACTGAGACACGGTCCAGACTCCTACGGGAGGCAGCAGTGGGGAATATTGCACAATGGGCGCAAGCCTGATGCAGCCATGCCGCGTGTGTGAAGAAGGCCTTAGGGTTGTAAAGCACTTTCAGCGAGGAGGAAGGCATCATACTTAATACGTGTGGTGATTGACGTTACTCGCAGAAGAAGCACCGGCTAACTCCGTGCCAGCAGCCGCGGTAATACGGAGGGTGCAAGCGTTAATCGGAATTACTGGGCGTAAAGCGCACGCAGGCGGTTTGTTAAGTCAGATGTGAAATCCCCGCGCTTAACGTGGGAACTGCATTTGAAACTGGCAAGCTAGAGTCTTGTAGAGGGGGGTAGAATTCCAGGTGTAGCGGTGAAATGCGTAGAGATCTGGAGGAATACCGGTGGCGAAGGCGGCCCCCTGGACAAAGACTGACGCTCAGGTGCGAAAGCGTGGGGAGCAAACAGGATTAGATACCCTGGTAGTCCACGCTGTAAACGATGTCGACTTGGAGGTTGTGCCCTTGAGGCGTGGCTTCCGGAGCTAACGCGTTAAGTCGACCGCCTGGGGAGTACGGCCGCAAGGTTAAAACTCAAATGAATTGACGGGGGCCCGCACAAGCGGTGGAGCATGTGGTTTAATTCGATGCAACGCGAAGAACCTTACCTACTCTTGACATCCACGGAATTCGCCAGAGATGGCTTAGTGCCTTCGGGAACCGTGAGACAGGTGCTGCATGGCTGTCGTCAGCTCGTGTTGTGAAATGTTGGGTTAAGTCCCGCAACGAGCGCAACCCTTATCCTTTGTTGCCAGCACGTAATGGTGGGAACTCAAAGGAGACTGCCGGTGATAAACCGGAGGAAGGTGGGGATGACGTCAAGTCATCATGGCCCTTACGAGTAGGGCTACACACGTGCTACAATGGCATATACAAAGAGAAGCGAACTCGCGAGAGCAAGCGGACCTCATAAAGTATGTCGTAGTCCGGATTGGAGTCTGCAACTCGACTCCATGAAGTCGGAATCGCTAGTAATCGTAGATCAGAATGCTACGGTGAATACGTTCCCGGGCCTTGTACACACCGCCCGTCACACCATGGGAGTGGGTTGCAAAAGAAGTAGGTAGCTTAACCTTCGGGAGGGCGCTTACCACTTTGTGATTCATGACTGGGGTGAAGTCGTAACAAGGTAACCGTAGGGGAACCTGCGGTTGGATCACCTCCTTACCTCAAGATACGCATTGTGCAGTGTCCACACAGATTGTCTGAT
>NZ_JAHXYO010000049.1:0-1371 GCF_019969905.1 Rahnella sp. GSA61A
CTGCCGCCGCCTATCAGCGTGATGCGCTTTTTCGCGCTGAACAGGATGTCGCCGTCCACCGCCGTGAGGCTCACTTTTTTGCCCGCCGCAAGCGCCAGCCGGTTGTTCTGCGCCTGAACGTCGACCCTGCCTTCGCTGGCCTTCAGGCTCATTTCGCCCTTCAGCGCAAAGATGCCCATTTCCTCACCGGTGTTGACGGTCAGGTTCTTAATCACCCCGATATCCGCACTGTTACCGGCGTTCAGTATCATGTTTTTGGCGGCGGCCAGCTGCATATGTTCGCCGCTGGTCAGTGCAATCCCTTGTGGCGCGCTGGCCAGCACCACCTGATTTATCGGCTTCAGCCGTTCGCTGAACATGGCGATTTGCGCCGCGATGTCGGCCTCCAGCGCGCTGGCCTCGGCGGCGGCCTGGCTGAGGGCCTTTACCTGACGCTGCAGGTAGTCGATTTCAGCCATCGCCGCGCTGTTATCCAGCACCTGACCCTGCGCCTGCGGCTGGGCGTCCGCGCTCAGAAAGACGCCCTTACCGCCGCGCAGGACGCCGTGTTCATCGGTGCGCAGCTCAAAACCTTCGCCGCGCGGCGCGTTTTGCGCATCGACGATATGCCCGCTATTCAGCTGGGTCTTGCCGTATTCGGTGGCGAGTTTGATGTGCTCCTCACCGCGCCGGTCCTCCATCCGCAGTTTGTTATTTGACGGGGTGCGCAGAACGTTGCGGGTGTGGTTAAGTCCGGTCACGTGGTCGGGATGTTCAGAGTCGTGCAGCGCGGCGGCGATATACGGCCGGTCGGGGTCGCCGCCGTCAAAGGCAATCGCCACTTCGGTGCCGTCGGTCAGCGGCATATGCCAGCCGTAGCCGTCGCCGCCGTAGGGTTTGGCGAGGCGCACCCACAGGTAGGCATAACCGGCATCCGCCGACGCACGGTCGCCGTCAATGCGCACGCGGTAACGCCCCTGATTATCCAGCCACGCGTAGGTGTCGCCTTTGGCCGGGCTTTCCACCCGCGCCGGTATCGTGCCGCTGAGCACCGGCCGCGCCGGTGGTTCGGGACGGAAGCCAATCGTTTCGCGGTACGCCATCCCCCAGATATTGAGGCGAAAATGTTCGGTGCGTGAGCCTTTGGCGACGATGCGGGTAATGAGGATGCCGTCCGGCAGGTCGCTGAACGGGTAGTTCTGCGGCTCCAGCACCTGACCCGGCGCCAGCCCGCTGCCGGTGGTGCGGGCGAATATCCGGCACTGATGATTGAGTTTACGTTCATGGCGGATGCGGGCGTAGAACGCGCCGGTTTCGGCGGCGGCGTCCACGTCCTCACCGGCCTCGCGGTAAGGGCGGGCGTACAGGTAGCTTTCGCCGGTCACCGGCGCG